>NZ_JADZGH010000201.1:33038-34760 GCF_015865005.1 Rhodococcus sp. CX | reverse complement strand
CAGGCAGTACCGGTTCGGCCGGCCGAAGACAGCCAGCGGTGAGCATCGCGCCGTGGATCTGGACCAGGCGACTGCTGGAGTCCTGCTGTCTCAGCGGCTCGCTCAGGACGCCGAGCGGGCAGCGTGGGGTGAGGCCTATAGCGATCATGGTCTGGTGTTCGCGCGTGAGGATGGCTCGCCTTTGCCGCCTCAGTTCGTCTCTACCGAGTTCGCCAGGCTCTGCGAGGGTGCAGGGCTGCGTCCGATTCGTCTGCACGATCTCCGCCACGGTCAGGCGTCGCTGATGCTCGCGGCGGGCGTGCCCATCGCGATCGTGTCCAAGCGGCTCGGCCACTCGTCGATCAGCATCACGTCGGACACGTACTCACATCTGCTCGGTGGCGTCGGCGCGCAGGCTGCCGAGGCCGCGGCTTCTCTGGTGCCGCGAACCTCGCGTGACCAATCGGTGACCACTCCGATCGATCCGAACGTGCACGTCCCGCCACCAGGCGACGAATCGCCTGGTGACGCTGGTGCCCCCAGTAGGGCTCGAACCTACGACCTGCGGATTAAAAGTCCGTAGCTCTACCAACTGAGCTATAGGGGCGTGGGCGCACAGTGTAACCACAGAGTGCCGCGCGGGGGTATCCGGGAACCGAAAATCTCTCGGCGGCTCGGATGCTCACCCCCTGCGTCGCACCCGAGCCGTAGAAAATCGTACCACCCGGTGTGTTCTTCCAGCGTAGCCGTGGGGGACCGTTTGAGCTGCTACGTGCGGGTGCGGCGGCGATATCCGGTGGACGTCTACAGTTGTCCGCGGGGGCAGACTATTGAGGGGGCGGTCAGGTTCGGAGGCTTCACCCCATGGCACCTCAACAGGAACGCGCGAGGCGCACGCGGGCAGCGATCGTGGAATCCGCTGCGGCGGAGTTCTCCAAGCGCGGTTACGCGGCGGCGTCGATCAACACGATTCTGGAGCATTCGAACGCCACCAAGGGCGCGATGTACTTCCACTTCGACTCGAAGGAAGCGCTCGCCCGTGCCGTGCTCGAGGAAGGGCTCGCGCGATACCGAGCGCTCGTCGACCGGTGGGTGCAGGCTCCCGGGCTCGATCCGTTCGAACGTCTGCACGGAATGGTCACCGAACTCGCGGACGCCCTGCAGCGGGACGTCATCATCCGCGCCGAGTTCAAGCTCTTGATCGAGCCGGAGTTCGAATCCGAGGCGCGGTTGCGGGGCGGCTCCGTGTGGGGAACGGCCGGGTATCGCCTCGCGGAGGAGGCGCAGCGCGAGGGGCTGTTCCGGCCGGGTGCCGACATCCGGCGCTTCGTCGAGGTGATCAGCGCGGCGCTGGCGGGACAGCGGTACATGACCGACCTGACGTCTTCCGATGGCGACGTACGCGCGCGGTTCGAGATGTGCCTGGAGGTCCCGCTCGAGGCGATGGCGTCGCAGGAATGGCTCGACCGGTGGCACCGGGAGGGTTGGCCGGCCGCGGCGAATCCCCTGCAATAGAGCCTTTGACCTGCTGATTTGTGAATCGGGAAAGCGGTGTCCTAAGCTATCCAAGCTCCCAACGGAACACGAACGCCGTTGAGGGTGCGGGTCGGAGCAATCCGGTCTGGGCCCCCTTCGTCTAGCGGCCTAGGACGCCGCCCTTTCAAGGCGGTAGCGCGGGTTCGAATCCCGTAGGGGGTACTCTTCGGTGTACACCGGAGGGTGCAGTACAAGTGAAGAATGTTC
>NZ_JADZGH010000201.1:32711-33028 GCF_015865005.1 Rhodococcus sp. CX | reverse complement strand
CGCCGCCCTGTCACGGCGGAGGTCGCGGGTTCGAGTCCCGTCAGGGTCGCAGAGAATATGCGATCGGCATTCGGTTCGGGTGCCGTCCCGGCCAGGTAGCTCAGTTGGTACGAGCGTCCGCCTGAAAAGCGGAAGGTCGCCGGTTCGATCCCGGCCCTGGCCACCATATAACTTCATACTTCGGACCCACCGTTCGCGGTGGGTCCTGCTGTGAGAATCCGTCAGGGTTCTTTCATGGCCCTGTGGCGCAGTTGGTTAGCGCGCCGCCCTGTCACGGCGGAGGTCGCGGGTTCGAGTCCCGTCAGGGTCGCTTCAGG
>NZ_JADZGH010000201.1:27820-32693 GCF_015865005.1 Rhodococcus sp. CX | reverse complement strand
GATACCGGGCCTTCGTCGTATACCGTTACTGATCTTCCGAAAGTATCCGGGCGGTCCCAGTGTCGTGACCTCGAACAAGAACATGTTCTAGAGTGGTGCGATCTTGGTCGGACGCCGCCGGCGACGAGGAACGAGGTGACCGTGCGAATTGCTCTCCTGTCGTACCGGAGTAAGCCGCACTGCGGCGGGCAGGGTGTCTACGTCCGGCACCTGAGCCGTGAACTGGCCGCCCTCGGGCACGACGTCGAAGTGTTCTCGGGCCAGCCGTATCCTGAACTCGACGCCGGCGTCACTCTCACGAAGGTCCCCAGCCTCGACCTCTACCGCGACGACGACCCCTTCCGCACCCCGAAGCCCCGGGAGTTCCGCGACCTCGTCGACGTCCTAGAGGTCGCGACGATGTGGACCGCGGGCTTCCCCGAGCCGCTCACGTTCAGCCTGCGGGCGGCGAAGCTCCTTCGCGCACGGGCGGGCGAATTCGACGTCGTGCACGACAACCAGTGCCTCGGGTACGGTCTGCTCCGCATCGCCGACGCCGGGCTTCCCCTCGTCGCGACGATCCACCATCCCATCACCCGCGACCGCGAACTCGATCTCGCGCAGGCCACCACGTGGCGCCGCAAACTGACCCTGCGCCGCTGGTACGGCTTCCTGCGGATGCAGGCACGGGTGGCGCGGCGCATCGGAACGCTGCTCACCGTGTCCGAGTCCTCGGCGGACGACATCCGCGCGGCGTTCGACGTCGACCCGGAAAGTCTGCACACGATCCCGCTCGGCGTCGACACCGAACTGTTCGCCCCTCCCGCCGGCGCCCGGGCGCCGGGACGCATCGTGTGCGTGGCGAGCGCCGACGCACCGCTCAAGGGCGTGTCGACGCTGCTCGGCGCGCTCCTCGGTTCCGCGGAGATCGCCGCGGTCCCGTCGCTCTACGAAGGTTTCTCACTGCCCGCGGTGGAGGCCATGGCGTGCGGGACACCGCTCGTCGCGAGCCGCGCCGGCGCGATCCCCGAGGTCGTCGGCGATGCCGGTGTGCTCGTTCCCCCCGGCGACGGCGAGAAACTCGCGGCGGCGCTCGCGGCGCTCTTCGACGACCCGGCCGAACGGGACCGGCTCGGTGCGGCGGCCCGGCAACGGGTCCTCGACCGGTACAGCTGGTCGGCGGTGGCCGCACAGACCGCATGCGTCTACGACGACGCGATCGCAGCGCAGACACGAAAGGCGAACCACTGATGCTGACCGTCGATTTCGACCGTCTCGGAGTTGCGCCCGGCCACCGCGCCATCGATATCGGCGCGGGCGCCGGCCGGCACTCCTTCGAGCTGTACCGGCGCGGGGCGGACGTCGTCGCGTTCGACCGGAGCGCGGACGACATGAAAGCGGTCGCCGAGATGTTCGCGGCGATGGAGCTCGAGGGCGAGGTCCCCGCCGGGGCACGCGCGCGCGCCGAAGTGGGTGACGCGCTCGAACTGCCTTACGACGACGAGACGTTCGATGTGGTGCTCATCTCCGAGGTGCTCGAGCACGTGCCGCAGGACGTGCGCGCGATCGAGGAGTTCACCCGCGTGCTCAAGCCGGGCGGGGTCGCGGCGATCACGGTGCCGCGCTGGTTCCCCGAGAAGATCTGCTGGGCACTGTCCGATGCCTATCACGAGGTCGAGGGTGGGCACATTCGCATCTACAAGGCCGACGAACTCGCCGCCAAGCTCACCGCGGCCGGCCTGAAGATCCGCGGTCGCGACCACGCGCACGCCCTGCACGCGCCGTACTGGTGGCTCAAGTGCGCGGTCGGCGTCGACAACGACGATCACGTGCTGACGAAGGCGTATCACAAGCTGCTCGTGTGGGATCTGATGCACAAACCGTGGCTGACCCGCACCCTCGAATCGGTCCTCGATCCGATCATGGGAAAGAGCGTGGTCTTCTACGTCGAGAAGCCGGTAGTCCCCGTTGCGGCGCGCTGACAGGGGCGCACCAGCGGTTCCGTCGGTGCCGGGCGTGCTCTCCGCCCATGAGTGCCTCCGCACCGGGCACGCCATCGCCGACATGCAGCAGTCCTCGGGAGCGATCCCGTGGTTCCCGGGCGGGCACACCGATCCGTGGGACCACATCGAATCCGCGATGGCGCTGACCGTGACCGGACTGCGCGAGGAGGCCGAGGCCGCGTTCGAGTGGTCGCGGCGCACCCAGCGCGCGGACGGTTCGTGGCCGATGCAGTTCCGCGGCGATACGATCGAAAACGCCGACTCCGACAGTAATTTCGCGGCGTACATCGCAGTCGGGGTGTGGCATCACCATCTCGTCACCGGCGACGTGCGGTTCGTCGAGCACATGTGGCCGACGGTGAAGGCAGCACTGGAACATGTGCTGTCCATGCAGGCGCCCGGCGGTGAGATCTTCTGGGCTCGAAACGAATCCGGTATCGCGGAGGAAGCCCTCCTCACCGGGTGTTCGAGCATCCATCACGGTTTCCGGTGCGCGTTGCGTCTTGCGGAGGTCGTGGGTGATCCACAGCCGGAGTGGGAGTTCGCGCTGTACCGGCTCGGGCACGCGCTGCGGCGGCACCCGGAGGTGTTCACCCCCAAACCGGAATACTCGATGGACTGGTACTACCCGGTCCTCGGGGGAGCCGTCCGCGGAACCGTTGCACACGAACGCATCCGGGAACGCTGGAACGACTTCGTGGTGGACGGGCTGGGCATCCGGTGCGTCGATCACAAACCCTGGGTGACGGGCGCCGAGACGTGTGAGCTGGTCCTGGCCCTCGACGCGCTCGGAAGCTACACGCGCGCAAAGGAACTGTTCGCAGCGATGCAGCACCTGCGCGATCCGGACGGATCGTACTGGACCGGACTGGTTTTCAGTGACGGCAAACGCTGGCCGGTGGAGAAGAGTTCGTGGACGAGCGCCGCGGTGGTTCTCGCCGCCGACGCGCTCTCCCGCACCACCGGTGGCAGCGGACTGTTCCGTGACGCGGCGGCGCCTGCGGAACTGGTGGGTGCCGACCGCTGCAGCGAAGGCTGCGGCGTCCGCGTCTGACAGCAGCCGAGTCCGACACCGGCCGACGGAAAAGACAGCCGCGCGGTGTATGCCCCGCGCGGCTGTCTTTCTCGACGGCGCACGGTCACGCGCCTGGCAGGACCCCGACCGTGCCGCCGGTGCGTTCGAGAACTCGCAGCGACCCCGTCACCGACACCTCGGTGAACTCGCCGCTGTCGAGTGCGCGGCAGTAGATCTCGTACGGGGGACGACCGCCGTCGGCGGGGTCGGGGAACACGTCGTGGATGATCAGGGCGCCGCCGACGCGCACCCACCGCGCCCAGCCCTCGTAGTCGGCCTGCGCGGCCGCGCTGCTGTGACCGCCGTCGACGAACACGAACGACGCCGGGGTGCGCCAGAACCCGGCGACCTGCGCGGAGGCGCCGATCACCGCGACCACGTGCGCTTCGAGGTCGGCATCGGCGAGGGTGTGGCGGAGTCGTCCGGCCGTGTCGAGCAGGCCGGTGTGGGGGTCGACGAGTGTCTCGTCGTGGTACTCCCAGCCGGGCTGGTGCTCCTCGGACCCGTGGTGGTGGTCGACGGTGACGATCGTTCCGCCGGTCGCCTTCGCGGCCGCACCGAGGTACACCGTCGAGCGCCCGCAGTAGGTGCCGATCTCGACACCCACCCCGTCGCCGAGATACCGCACCGCCGCGTCGTGCAGCGCCGTGCCCTCGTCCTCCGGCATGAAACCCGGTGTCGCCTCGGCAAGTTCGACCATCTCGCGGGGCAGCGTGGTGCGGGTCATCGGCACAGTCTCCGTTCGCTGGATTGCTGTTCGGTGGCTCACACTACCGACGGGAGTGGAGCCGCGGAACCACCGTCCCGAGATCATCGGAAGCGGAATCCGGTACCGCCCGGCTCGCCCCCGCGACTAGGGAGTGAGGGAGGGGAACCTCCAACTCCCGTCGAGGATTTCCGGCCGCGGCCGGTAGAGCCGCACGAGGTAGTTCCAGCCCTCGGTGATCGGAATGCTGTTGGGGGCACCGTCGGTACCGCCGAACCGGACGGTGACCGAGCCGTCGTCGTTCGGGACGGCGGTGATGTTGTTGACACTGTAGACGCCGCGGTCGTTGGGTTCGAAGTATCCCTTCGCGTTGTACACCGACAGGGACCAGAATCCGTCGACGGGTACATCGCGCACCGTCAGTTCGTACTCGCCGACCGGCAGTCCCGGGTCGACACCGATGTAGGTGGCCTCCTCGGTCGGGAGCCCACCCCATCCGGCGGCGGTACCGATGAGGTGGCGCACGGGGTCGACCTGGTCCTTGCGGCCGAACGTCCGATCGAACGCCGTGAGTCCGCGCGCCAGATCGAGCAGCGCATTGCGGGTCGCATCGAGGTTTGCGGTGTCGTATCCGGGAGACGTGAACGCGACCGCCGAGCCCGCATCGATGCGGAACCGGTCCTGGAGTTCGGTCGCCGTACGCACATCGTCCGCGTCGGCCGGATCGGCCAGGATCCGGACCGCGACGGTGACATACGACGTGGGGAAGTCGCCGGGATCGAGACGGTGTTCGCCGGGATCGTGCAGGATCCGGTTCACGTAGTGGTCCTGGTCGACGACCATCACCGAGGTGTACCGGCGGCCGCAGTGGGGAACGGTGACGACCGCACCGGCCGAGACGTCGACGACCGCGAAGCTGTAGAGGGTGTCGCGGTTGAGCCGGATCACCGTCTGGTGGTCGACCGACGCCGCTTCGCGATTGTGGCGCAGCACGTTGACTCCGCCGCAGTCCCGCTGGAGATCGGAGAACATTCGATCCGTTTCCGCACGAACGAAGTTGTCCACATTCACCGGAATGCTCGTCATGTCGGCGAGCCTAGCGGCGTCGTC
>NZ_JADZGH010000201.1:22080-27810 GCF_015865005.1 Rhodococcus sp. CX | reverse complement strand
GATTCCGCGTGAAACGCCCACCGGTTCCGGGCCCCGGAATCGGTGGGCGTGGCGATCACGAGCGCGCGGCGGCCCTGCGCTGATGCAGCACCTTGCCGACGGTCGTGTCGAGCTTGGTGCCGAGCGGCCAGCCGACGTAGTGGCACAGGAACAGGGCGATCTCCCGCAACTGCTCTTCGTCGAGTTCCTCGTTCTGCAGCGCCGCGTTGATCTGGATCTCGGCGATGTCGGTCAAGCCCTGCGCGGCCAGTGCACCCAGGAGTAGCAGCCGACGGTCCCGGATGCTCAATCCGGGGCGGGTCCAGATCTCCCCGAACAGGTGATCGGCGGTGTAGGCGAAGTGATCGCCCGGCCCGTCCTGCATCTCCCAGCCGTAGACCTTCGACATCATGTCGAGGCCCCGCTGTCGTCGTTCGTCGGTCACGCGTTCTCCTTCGTCGAACGTTGTTGTGCCAGTTCGCCGGGGCCGACACCGAGCCCGGTGCCGAGATCGGCGAGTGCCCGGGTGCCGAGCGGCAGGTCGACGCCCAGTCGCTCGCCCAGTTCCAGCGCCAACGTCAGGTCCTTCTCGCCGAGCGACCGCGCGTGCGCGAGGATCGGGAACCACGGATCGTCCGGTGCCAGCGCAGCGGTGGTGTCGCGCAACATGATCGCCCCGGCACCGCCGGTGATCGCGTCGGTGTGCCGCACCACCTTGCCGAGTGCGGTGATGTCGAGCCCGGCGGCCTCGGCCAGCCGCTGGGCTTCCGCGGCCGCGTTGAACGAGATGAAGTGCAACAGGTTGCGCGCCAGCTTCATTCGCGTTCCCGCTCCGACCGGACCGGCGTGGACGACAAGACCGGCCCAGGCGCCGAACGGCTCGCGGACCTTCGCGAACGCCTCTTCGTCCGCGCCGACCATGACGGCCAGCGTGCCCTTCGCGGCACCGACCGCACCACCGGAGACCGGGGCATCGACCAGATGCACGCCGCGCTCGGCGCAGACCGCGGCGAGGTCGACGGCGGTGGTGTCGGAGATCGTCGAGTGCACGGCGACGACGGTGCCGGGCCGCGCGGTCGAGAGCAGGCCGTCGGGTCCGGCGACGACCTCGCGGACCTGCGCGTCGTCGAGCACCGTCACGGAGACGACGTCGCACGTGGCGGCCAGTTCCGCAGCACTTCCGGCGGCGGTCGCGCCGGCAGCGGTGAACGGTTGGACGGCCTCGGGACGCATATCGAGCACCGTCAGTCCACCGGGCCAGTCGAGGAGTCGCTTGGCCATCGGCGCACCCATGTTGCCCAGGCCGATGTAGCCGACGGACACGTCGGAAGGCGCGGTCACGACCGGATCACCTGCCCGCCGTCGACGTTGAAGATCTGCCCGGTGACCCAGCCGGCCTCGTCGGACAGCAGGAACAGGCACATGCCGACCAGGTCCTCGGGCGTGCCCATCCGCTTGAGCGGGAGCCTGCCGACCATGTCCGCCACCATGTTGCCGGGCGTGACGGTGCGGGTGGCCTCGGTGTCGATCGGCCCGGGGGCGATCGCATTGATGCGAATGTTGTTGCCACCGAGTTCGACCGCGAGCTGCTGGGTCAGGCCGTTGACGCCGACCTTGGCCAGGCCGTAGAACCCCGAGTAGAGCCACGCGGCGGTCGACGACTGGTTGACGATCGAGCCGCCCTTCTTCCTCATGTGCGGCCACACGGCGCGCGTGACGTTGAGTGCGCCGTCGAGGTTCACGCTCATGAACTTCTTGTAGTAGTCCCACGGCACCGTGAGCAGCAGGTCCAGTTTCATGCCGCCGTAGATCGCGGCGTTGTTGACCAGATGGTCGATCCCGCCGAACGTCTCGACGGTCCTGGCGGCGAGTTCGGTGGCCGAGTCCGGGTCGGCGACGTCGACGGGCAGGAAGACGGCGCTGCCGCCGTCCGCGACGATCTGCTTGGCAACCTGCTCGCCCGCTTCGGTGTTGAGGTCGGCGACCACCACGTTCGCGCCCTCGGCGGCGAGCGCCCGGGCGTAGGCCTCGCCGATTCCCTGCGCGCCACCGGTGACGATGGCGGTTCGATCGGTGAAACGTCCCATGTCGTGAACCTTTCTAGGGCGCCGCGGGTTCCGCGACGAGCTTGGTCTCCAGGTATTCCTCGAAGCCGGCCACGCCCATTTCGCGGCCGATTCCGGATTGCTTGTAGCCCCCGAAGGGCGCGTCGGCGGCGTACCAGATGCCGCCGTTGACACCGAGGGTGCCGGTGCGGATCCCGGCGACGACGTGGGCGACGCGGTCCTGGTCGGTGCCCCACACCGAGCCGGACAGACCGTAGGGAGAGTCGTTGGCGATGCGCACGGCGTCGTCGTCGCCGTCGTGCGGCAGGATCACCAGGACGGGACCGAAGATCTCCTCCTGGGCGACGCGGGTGCTGTTGTCCAGGCCCGCGATCAGGGTCGGTTCGACGAAGAAGCCCTTGTCGTGCTCGGCGGGACGGCCACCGCCGACGACGATCGTTCCGCCCTCCTCGACCGCGAGCTTCAGGTAGCCCTCGACGCGGTCACGCTGGCGAGCGGAAATCAGTGGACCGCAGACGGTTCCGGGTTCGTTCGGATTGCCCGGGCGGATGCCGCGCAGCGATTTCGCGGTGAGTTCGACGGCCTCGTCGTAGCGTTCGCGGGGGACGACGAGACGGGTGGTGATCGCGCAGCCCTGCCCGGCGTGCGTGCACACGGTGAACGCGGCGATCGAGCAGGCGCCGTTCAGGTCGGCGTCGTCGAGGACCACGAAGGCGGACTTGCCGCCGAGCTCGAGGAAGACCTTCTTGAGCGTCTCGGCGGCCGCGCGCATCACGGCCCTGCCGGTCGCGGTCGAGCCGGTGAAGGAGACGAGGTCGACCCGCGGGTCGGAGGCGAGCCGGGCGCCGACCGCATGGTCGCTCGACGTCACGATGTTCACCACGCCCGGCGGGATGTCGGTCTCCTCGGCGATGATCCTGCCGACCAGCGCTGCGCACCACGGGGTGTCGGGTGCGGGCTTGAGGACGACGGTGTTGCCGGCTGCGAGCGCGGGACCGATCTTGGCGAAGTTGATCTGGTGCGGGAAGTTCCACGGCGTGATCGCGCCGACGACACCGACCGCTTCCTTCAGCAGGTAGCGGTGCGTCGGGATACCCATGGGGGACGCGTTGCCGAGATCCTGCTTCCACTCGTACTTCTCGGCGAGATCGGCGAACCACAACAGGTCGTCGACCGGGCCTTCGAGATGTGCGGCGGAGGTGAGGAAACGGGGCGCGCCGACCTCGGCGATGGTGATCTCGCGCAGTTCCTCGATGTGTCCGCGCAGCGCGTCGCGCAACTGGCGCAGGCAACGGGCGCGGAAGGCGTGGTCGCGGGACCAGTCGGTGGTGTCGAAGGCCTGCCGGGCGGCGGCGATGGCCGCGTCCATGTCGGCGGCGGTGCCGTCGGCGGCGTAGCCGAGCGTTTCCTCGGTCGCGGGATTGCGGGTCTCGAAGGTGCCCCCGGAGCCGGGGACGAGTTTGCCGTCGATCAGCAGGGGAGTGCTGTCGGTCGGGCTGTTCCTGGGGCGCAGGGCCATGTGTGGTGCTCCCGTTCTGGCGGTTCGGTGGCAGACGTCGGTCGACGTGGAGCGTGTGACGGTCCTCATAATCTGGACACTTGTCTGGACTATAGTTCGGGCAGATGCGCGGTGCAATATCGCGCCGGACGGGAGGGGCGGGATGGCGGATCGGGCGGCAATCGTGACCGGAGCGAGCCGGGGGATCGGCCGGGCGGTGGCACTCGAGCTGGCCGCCGCGGGTGCCGCGGTGGTGGTGAACGGGCGGGCCGAGGACGCGGTGCACGACACGGTCGCGGAGATCGAAGCCGCAGGTGGGCGCGCTGTCGGGGTCGCCGGATCGGCCGCGGCGCCGGGCGTGGCAGAGGCGCTACTGGCCGCCGCGCTCGACGAGTTCGGCGACGTCGATGCCCTGATCAACTGTGCCGGTATCGCCGAGCCCAGCGGGTCGTCGATCCTGTCGGTGACCGACGAGCAGTGGCACGAACTGCTCGACGCCCACCTGACCGGCACGTTCCGGACCTGCCGCACCGTCGCGCCGCACCTCGTGGCGCGCGGCGGGGGCGCCATCGTCAACACGAGTTCGTTCGCCTTCCTCGGTGATTACGGCGGTACCGGCTACCCGGCGGGCAAGGGTGCGGTCAACAGCCTCACCCTGGCGATCGCCGCGGAGTTGCGCGAACAGGGGGTCCGGGCCAATGCGGTGTGCCCGGGGGCGCGGACGCGGCTGTCGACGGGCGACGAGTACGAACGGCAGATCGAGCAGCTCCACCGCCGGGGCCTGCTCGACGACGTGAGTTATCAGGGCTCGCTCGACCCGGCGCCGCCCGAGTTCGTCGCCCGGCTCTACGCGTATCTCGTCGACGGGCGGTCGGCAGGGGTCACCGGCGAGATCTTCGCCGGCTCGGGATGTTTCGTCGGGCGCTTCCCGCGGCCCCGGCCGAGCCTGCTGGCATGGCGAGACCACAAGGCCGAGCCGCCGTGGACGATCGAGGAGATCGCGGGATTCGTCGGAGGGTAGCCGGGGTCAGTCGCGGGACGGTGACGCGGTGATCGACGCGAGCGCGTTGTCCACCACCTTCTCGAAGATGCGGTCGAGATCCATCTCGTCGCCGAGGAAGCCGGTGCCCTCGATCATCGCGAAACCGTGTACCGCGGCGAACAGCGCGACCGCGGTATCGAGCGAATCCTCCTCGGGGACACCGCACGAGACGAGCATCGCGCGCAGAGCGCTGTTCGCGTCGAGCGCCGAGGTGATGAGTGCGTCGCGGTCGATCGGCGCGGCGGTGAGGGCCTCGTAGCGGCGGTGATTCGCGACCGCCCACGACCGATAGGTCGCGATGAGGTGCCGCAGGCCGTCGATTCCGCTGCGGCCCATGGCTTCTTCGCGCAGCCGGTCGCCGAGGGTGATCATCGTCCGGATCTGAACCTCGGACCGGACGTCGTCGAGGCCGCGCACATGGTTGTACAGCGACGCGCCCACTACACCCACACGAGCCGCCAGGGTGCTCATCGTCAACTGCTGCCATCCGTGTTCGTCCACGACGGCGAGTGCGGCGTCGATCACCTTGTCACGGGTGAGCGTACGGCGCCGGACGGGGCGTTCGTTGTCACGTGCCATAAAGCGATCTTAGGGGTCTTCCATTCCAAACGAATGTGAGTAGTTTGTAAACAAGAGCCATTCGTTTCTTGCTTCCACGACACCCGAGGTAACCCCCCATGACGGCGTCACGCACCGATCTCAAGAACCCGGACGTCTACGAGAAGGAAATGCCGCACGACGCGTTCGACGACATCCGCCGGCGATGTCCTGTGTACTGGCAGCCGGAGGACGACGGTCCCGGCTACTGGGCGCTCACCCGGCACGCCGACGTCACGGCGGTCTCCCGCGACAGCGCCACCTTCTCCTCCGCGCTCGGTACCACGCAGATCGACGAGTTCGACGACGAGACCCGGCTCAAACAGGCCGCTATGCTCATCAATCTCGATGCGCCCGAGCACACCCGGCTCCGCCAGCTCGTGAGCCGCGGATTCACCCCGCGGGTCGTCAAGCAGCTCGAAGGGCGTATTCGCGACATCTGCGAACGCACCGTCGACGAGCTGATCGAGGCCGGCCGCGACGGCGCGGTCGTGGACTTCGTGCCGCTCGTCTCCGCGCCGCTGCCGCTCGAGGTGATCGCGGCGCTG
>NZ_JADZGH010000201.1:14075-22070 GCF_015865005.1 Rhodococcus sp. CX | reverse complement strand
CGCCGAGGATGTGGACAAGCTGTACGACTGGTCCAACCGGATGATCGGCTGGGACGATCCCGAGTACGGCAGCACCCAGGCGGACGGCGAACTCGCCGCCGCCGAGATCTTCCTGTACGCCAACGAGATCGCCGCCCGGCGTCGGGCCGAGCCGCGGGACGACATCGTGTCCGCGCTGGTCCGGCCGGACGAGCACGGGGACACGCTCACCGAGATGGAGTTCTGCATGTTCTTCGTGCTGCTCGTCATCGCGGGAAACGAGACCACGCGCAACGCGATCACCGGCGGCATGCAGGCGTTCATGGACCATCCCGACCAGTGGCGGCGACTGCAGCACGATCCCGGACTCGTCCCGAGCGCGGTCGAGGAGATCCTGCGCTGGGTGAGCCCGGTGATCGGCTTCCGCCGCACCCCCACCTGCCCGGCGACGATCGGGGAGCAGTCCGTGGATCGCGGGGACAAGGTCGTCCTGTACTACCCGGCCGCGAACCGGGACGGCGACGTCTTCGAGGAACCGCACCGCTTCGACATCGGACGTGAGCACAATCCGCACGTCGCGTTCGGCGGTACCGGCGTGCACTTCTGCCTCGGAGCACATCTGGCCAGGCTCGAACTGAAGGTGATGTTCGAGACGCTCGCGCGGCGCCTCGACCGCGTCGAGCCGGCCGGACCGGCGCGGCGACTGCGCTCGAACTTCGTCAACGGTGTCAAGGCGATGCCGGTGCGTATCCACCCGCGGCAGGACTGATTTCGTGCATACGGCCCTGATCGGGCATTGCCGCGGCGAGGTTGCCGTAGTAATGTCCAGACACGTGTCCAGAAATGTGAATCTCGAATCCACCCGCCGGCGTCTCACCGAGAAGCAGGCAGACACCGTGGACCGCCTCACCCGCGCCGCGGTCGAGGTGCTCCGGGAGGAGGGATTCGCAGGTCTGACCGTGCGCACCGTCGCCTCGAGGGCCGGGGTCGCACCCGCCACCGCCTACACCTACTTCTCGTCCAAGGAACACCTCGTCGCCGAGGTGTTCTGGCGCCGGCTCGCCGCCACACCCGACCCCGCCGACATCGTCGGCAGCACCGCCGACCGGGTGTGCGCCGTGCTGCGCAACATCGCAATGCTCATGGACGACGAACCCGAACTCGCCGGGGCCGTGACCAGCGCACTGCTCGGCCGCGACCCCGACGTCGAACACCTGCGCGGCCGCATCGGCCTCGACATCCGGGAGCGGCTGTCGGCCGCCCTGGGGCTGGACGGCGACCCGAATGTCCTCGAAGCCCTCGAACTGCTGTACGCGGGTGCGCTCGTCCGCGCCGGAATGGGTTACGGCACCTACGCGAAGCTCGCCGATCGGTTGGAAACCTCCGCCAGACTTCTATTGGAGTAGCAATGACTCAGGCCTCGCTCGACACGTCACTGTTCGGGCCGTTGCTGTTCGACCCCTACGATTACGGCTTCCACGAAGACCCGTACCCGACCTACCGTCGGCTGCGTGCGGAGGCGCCGCTCTACCGCAACGACGACCTCGGCTTCTGGGCCCTGTCGCGCCACGCGGACGTCGTCGCCGGATTTCGCGACAACACGAGACTGTCGAGCGCCAACGGTGTTTCGCTCGATCCGTCCGCCTACGGGCCGCACGCGCACAAGGTGATGTCCTTCCTGGCGATGGACGATCCGCGGCACATGCGGATGCGTCAGCTCGTCTCCAAGGGCTTCACGCCCCGCCGCGTCGCCGACATGCAGGAGCGCATCCTCGAGCTCACCCTGGGATATCTCGAACCTGCCGTGGAGACAGGCGAATTCGACTGGATCGCCGAGTTCGCCGGCAAGCTGCCGATGGACGTGATCTCCGAACTCCTGGGCGTTCCCCGGCAGGACCGCGCCGAGATCCGCCGCCTGGCCGACCTCGTCGTGCACCGCGAGGAGGGCGTGCTCGACGTCCCCGTGGCCGCGATGGAGGCCTCGCTCCACCTCGTCGGTTACTACGCCGACATGCTCACCGAACGTCGTACCCGCCGCACCGAGGACCTCACCTCGGCGCTGCTCGACGCGGAGATCGACGGCGACCGGCTCACCGACGACGAGATCATCGGGTTCATGTTCCTGATGGTCGTCGCCGGCAACGAAACCACCACCAAACTGCTCGGCAACGCCCTGTACTGGGGCGCGGTCGACAAGGACGAGGCGGCGCGGGTGCTGCGCGACCCGGAACGCGCCCCCGAATGGACCGAGGAAACGCTGCGTTACGACACCTCGAGCCAGATCGTCGCGCGCACCGCCGCCGCTGACATCGACGTGCACGGCGGCACCATCCGCGAGGGCGACAAGGTGCTGCTGCTCATCGGATCCGCGAACCGCGACTCCGAGGTCTTCGAGGACGCCGACGAATACCGCATCGGCCGCGACAGCACGAACAAGCTCGCGAGTTTCGGTGGGGGAGTGCACTTCTGCCTCGGTGCTCACCTGGCCCGGCTGGAAGCGAACATCGCGCTCGAGCAGTTCGCCCGCCACGTCGCCGACTACGACGTCGATTTCGACCGCTGTGAACGAGTCCACTCCACCAACGTCCGGGGCTTCGCCGCACTGCCCCTGAAAGTGACCCGCCGCCATGCCTAGATTCGAACCCCACCCGGCGCGCCGCCCCGCGATCGTCAGTGGCGCCTCCTCCGGAATCGGCACCGCCACCGCGTACGCCCTCGCCGAACTCGGGCATCCGGTCGCGCTCGGCGCCCGCCGCGTCGACGAGTGCGAGGCCATCGCCGAGAAGATCCGCGCCGAAGGCGGAGAAGCGATCGCGCACTTCCTCGACGTGTCCTCCACCGAATCCGTCGACGCCTTCGTCACCGCCGCGGAGGCCGCGCACGGTCCGACCGAGATCGTGGTCTCCGGTGCCGGCGACATGGACTTCTCGCTCGTGCACGAAATGGACCCGGACCGTTTCGAATTCCAGGTCGACGTCCATCTCGGCGGCACCCAGCGTCTCGCCCACCGGGTCGTGCCGGGGATGATCGACCGTGCCCGCGGTGACTTCGTGGTCATCGGCTCCGACTGCGCGGTCGACGCCCGGCCCCGCACCGGCGCCTACGTCGGGGCGAAGACCGGCCTCGAAGCCATGGTGCGGCAGATGCGGATGGAACTCGAAGGCACCGGTGTGCGCGCTTCGACGGTGCGCCCGGGCCCGACCCAGACCGCGGCCGGCATGGACCAGCCGGAAGAGGTCGTCGGACCACTGCTCGAGGACTGGATCCACTGGGGTCTGGCGCGTCACCCCTACTTCCTGCGGGCCTCCGACATCGCCGACGCCGTGGTGTCGGTGGTTTCCGTGCCCCGCGGCGCCCACATCGTGCTCGTCGAGGTCCAGCCCGAAGCTCCCCTGCGGAAGAACGAACGGAAGGCCCAGTCATGACCGGTACTGCGACGGCTCCGCTCCGCGTCTCCGGCGGCGAACACGAGCACGGCCACCTCGAGGAACTGCGCACCGACCCCATCGCGCTGATGAAGCGAGTCCGCGAGGAGTGCGGGGACGTCGGCGTCTTCCAGCTCGCCGACAAGAAGGTCGTGCTGCTCTCGGGGGCCGAGGCCAACGAGTTCTTCTTCCGCGCCGCCGACGAGGAACTCGACCAGCAGGCCGCCTACCCGTTCATGAAGCCCGTCTTCGGTGAGGGTGTCGTCTTCGACGCCAGCCCGGAGCGGCGCAAGGAGATGCTGCACAACACGGCGCTGCGCGGCGAGCAGATGAAGGGTCACGCCGCCACCATCGACCGTGAGGTCCAGGACGTGATCGCCGGCTGGGGCGACGAGGGCGAGATCGACCTGCTCGAGTTCTTCGCCGAGCTGACCATCTACACCTCGTCGGCCTGTCTGATCGGCAAGAAGTTCCGCGACGAACTCGACGACCGCTTCGCGCACCTCTATCACGACCTCGAAAAAGGTACGGACGCTCTGGCCTTCGTCGACCCGTACGCGCCGATCGAGAGCTTCCGGCGCCGCGACGAAGCCCGCGAAGGCCTGGTCGCGCTCGTCCAGGAGATCATGAACGGCCGCATCGCGAATCCGCCGCAGGGCAAGGAGGATCGCGACCTGCTCGACGTGCTCGTCTCGATCAAGAACGAGGACGGCACCGAGCGGTTCAGCGCGGACGAAGTCACCGGCATCTTCATCTCGATGATGTTCGCCGGGCACCACACCACGTCCGGCACCGCGGCGTGGGCGCTCATCGAACTGCTGCGCAACCCCGAGTACCTGGAGAAGGTCACCGACGAACTCGACACCCTCTACGCCGACGGCGCAGATGTGAGTTTCCATGCGCTGCGCCAGATCCCGGTCCTGGAGGCGGTGCTCAAGGAGACACTGCGGCTGCACCCGCCGCTCATCCTGCTGCTGCGCGTCGCCCGCGGCGACTACGAGGTCGGCGGGTACCGCATCTCCGACGGCGACCTCGTCGGCGCGACCCCGGCGATCTCCAACCGGATCCCCGAGGACTTCCCGAACCCCGACACCTTCGATCCGGGCCGCTACATCGACCCGAATCAGGAGGACATCGTCAACCGCTGGACGTGGATTCCGTTCGGCGCCGGCCGCCACCGGTGCGTGGGCGCCGCGTTCGCGCTCATGCAGCTCAAGGCGATCTTCTCGATCCTGCTGCGCGACTTCGAATTCGAGATGTCCCAGCCCGCCGACTCGTACCACAACGATCATTCCAAGATGGTGGTGCAACTCGCGCAGCCGTGCGCGGTGCGGTACCGCCGTCGCGCCCGGAAGTGAGGACACCGTGAAGGTCGAAGCGGATCTCGATCTCTGCCAGGGACACGCCATGTGTTCGATGGAGGCCCCGGACGTGTTCGCGGTCGCGAAGCACGGAACGGTGGAGATCCTCATGGACACCGTCCCGGAATCGCTGCGCGCCGATGTCGAAGCAGCCGTCAAGTACTGCCCCACCCGAGCCCTGAGCATCCTCGAAGACCGACCACAGGCGACGACAGCAGACGACTGACAACAGAAGACCGACAACAGGAGGCACCATGGCCCCGTTCGATCGTGCCGAGCTGGACGAGATGATCCAGCGCTGGATCGATGCCAACAAGCGAGCCGAGGCCGACGGAGACTGGAAACCGTTGGCCGACATGTACACCGAGGACGCCACCTACGGCTGGAACTACGGCCCGAAGGAAGAGTTCATGGCCGTCGGTCGCGAGGAGATCCGTGAGCTGGCCCTCGGCCAGGAGATGGACGGCCTCGAAGGCTGGGAGTACCCCTACCAGCAGTTCGTCGTCGACGAACGCACCGGCGACGTGATCGGCTTCTGGAAGCAGATCTCCGACGCCACCCGCGAGGACGGCTCGCACTACACCGTGCAGGGCATCGGCGGCAGCTGGTTCCGCTACGGCGGCAACTTCCAGTGGTCCTGGCAGCGGGACTTCTTCGACTTCGGGAACGTCTCGCACCTGTTCCTCGAGATGATCACCGCCGGAGCGCTGTCCGACGGCATGAACAGGCGCATCGAGCGGTCGATGTCCGGTGAGAAGCTGCCGGGCTGGTATCCGGTGGGGAAGTCCCCGGTACCGCTGTGGTGAGCGCGGGGGACCGGGTTACCGGATCGTCGTTCGCGGCGCTGTCCCGCCGCGATCTGGCGGTGCTCGTCCCGGAGCTGCTGCTGTGCGGGCAGCTCATAGACAGATCCGGGATGGCGCACCTGATCTCGGCGTTCGGCCGCGACGGCATGGCCGAGGTTGCGATCGAGGAGTGGCAGGCGTCGAGCCCCTGGTACACCAAGCGCATGCAGCGGGCGCTGCGTTTCGAGAACGACGACGTCGAAACGATCTTCAAGGGAATGCAATTCGACATCGGGGCACCGCCGCAGTTCATGGACTTCCGGTACCGCGTGGACGATCGCAACCACGGCGAGTTCTGGCTCGACCATTGCGGTGCGCTGATGGACGTGGAGCCGCTCGGCGACGAGTACGTCACCGCGATGTGCCACGACATCGAGGACCCCACCTTCGACGCCACGGCCCTGGCCACCAATCCGCACGCGCACGTCCGTCCGATCCACCGGCCTCCGCGGCGGCCCGCGGACCGGCACCCGCACTGCGCGTGGACCGTCGTCATCGACCCGTCGCACGAGCCACCGCCGGTGGAACCACACACCGAGGCACTCGGCCGGACCGCCGCGGTCGCGGTGGAACTGAGTCCCATCGACCCCGACGACGACGGCAATGCCGACTACGCGGGGCCGCTGCTGTCGGACGTGCGCTTCGGCGACTTCTCCCACTCCGCACTCGTGCGCATCGCCGAGGAGGTGTGCCTGCAGCACCACATGCTCACGCTCGGATTCCTGCTCGGGGTGCGCAAACGGACCGACGAAAACTCGGCGCTGACGATCGCCCGCAAGCAGCTCACCGGCATCGCCGGGCTGACCTCCGAACGCATCGGGAACGCGCTCGGCCTTCCCACCGACCTCGAGGGACTGGCGACGGTGCTGACGGTGCACCCGGTGTTCGCGCCGCGGCAGTACGTCGACCGCGACATCCGGTTCGACGGGCACCGGCTCGAACTGAGCATCCGCCGCAGCGGGGGAGCGCACACCGACGGTGCCTGGCCGACGCTCGTCGACGGCGAGCACCTCGAAGCGCTGAACGCCCTTGTGCGCGGGGTGGATCCGCATTTCAGCGTGCGGGTCGTCGCCGAGGACGCCGATGCGCTCGTCGTCGAGGTGATCGTGGAGCCGACGCCCGCGAAGGAATGTGGTGAGGTCGCGATCACCCGGTTCAGCACGGGGTCGAACTTCGTCTTTGCAGATCGAGGAATTCCCTTGCCGCTCACTGTGGTCTGAGCGCGCGACCCGAAAGGATCTCTGCGTGGCCCACAATTTCGCGGACCTGTTCGAACACGCCGTCGACGCGGTGCCGGATCGTGTGGCGCTGATCGTCGGCGACCGTCAGGTCACGTTCCGGGAGCTCGACGCCCGTGCCAACCGCCTCGCCCATCACTTCATCGGCGCCGGGTTCGGCGAGGGCAGCCACATCGGCATCCACCTGCACAACTCGATCGAGGCCGTCGAAACGGTCTTCGCGGCATTCAAGATCCGGGCGGTGCCCATCACCGTGAACTACCGCTACACGTCCGACGAACTGGCATACCTGTACGACAACGCCGATCTCGACGCCCTCGTGTTCCACCGGACCTACGCGCAGGTCGTCGAGGACGTGCTGCCGTCGGTACCGAAACTGCGGCACAGTCTCGTCGTCGACGACGAGCTCGCGGAGACTTCCTCGTACGAGGACGCGCTCGCGTCGAGCTCGCCCGAACGCGGCTTCGGTGCCCGCTCCGGTGACGACCGGTACATCGTCTACACCGGAGGAACCACCGGCCGGCCCAAGGGCGTGGTGTGGCGGCAGGAGGACATCTGGCGTGCGCTGGCCGGCGGCTCCGACTTCTACAGCGGTGAGCCTGTCCCGGACGAATACCACCAGTCCCGGCTCGGAGCCTCCGTCGCGGAACCGGGCCGGTGGCTGTTGCTGCCGCCGCTCATCCACACTTCCGCCCTGATGACCATGTGCAATTCGCTGTTCTCGGGCAACACGGTGCTGCTCGACCACCATTTCGACGGGCACCGCTCCTGGGAGATCGTGCAGCGGCACCGGCCGCAGGTCATGGTCATCACCGGTGATGCGATGGGCCGCCCGCTCGTCGACGCGCTCGTCGGCGGCGGCTACGACCCGACCGGGCTCGGTGTGGTGGCCTCCGGTGCCGCACTGTTCTCGCAGTCGGTGAAGGACGCGATGTTCGACGCGATTCCGGGGGTGCTCATCTCCGATTCGGTCGGCTCCTCGGAGACCGGATTCAGTGGAATCGGCATCGCGTCCAAGGGGCTCGTGCAGGACGGCGGCCCGCGGATCGGTGCGGGCCGGGGCTCGTTCGTCGTCGACGACGACGGTCGTCCGGTCATCAGCGGAGAAGGCCGGCTCGCGAAGAAGGGCCATGTGCCGTCCGGGTAC
>NZ_JADZGH010000201.1:13502-14065 GCF_015865005.1 Rhodococcus sp. CX | reverse complement strand
GTGCAGTCCGCCGAGGTCTTCAAGGTGATCGACGGCGAGCGGGTCGTCGTCACCGGCGACCGTGCCCGCGCCGAGGGGGACGGCACGATCACGCTGCTCGGCCGCGGCAACATGGTCGTCAACACCGGTGGCGAGAAGGTGTTCGCCGAGGAGGTCGAGGCGGCCCTCAAGGCGCATCCGGGTGTGTACGACGCGATCGTCATCGGGGTGCCCGACGAGCGGTGGGGGCAGCGGGTCGCCGCGGTGATCCGTCCCCGCGAGGCCGGCGCATTCGACGTCGGCGATGTCGAACGGCACGCCCGCAGCACGCTCGCCGGCTACAAGATTCCCCGTTCGATCTGGTTGTCCGACACCGTGGAACGCACCCCCAGCGGCAAGCCCGACTACCGCTGGGCGCACGAGTACGCGTCGAAAACCGAGGCACACCACACCATCTGACGCACCGGCCCGTGACGGCCCGCTGTCGTCGCGGGCCGGTCCATCTCGCGAGGAGCCCCTACGTGGATACTGCGCTGTCCCGCCGGACCCTGCTGGCCGGTGCTGCGGCCGCCGCACTCACCCTG
>NZ_JADZGH010000201.1:12577-13426 GCF_015865005.1 Rhodococcus sp. CX | reverse complement strand
GGCCCGCACACCGCGGGCCCGAGCCGAGGTCACCGAGGAACGTCACCGCGCCGTGGTGATCGGCAGTGGCTTCGGCGGTGCTGTCACCGCCGCGCATCTGGGTCGCGCCGGTGTGCAGACGCTCGTGCTCGAACGCGGCCTGCGCTGGCCCACCGGTCCGAACGCGCAGACCTTCCCGCACATGTTCGCACCGGACCATCGGGCGTCGTGGCTGTCGCCGCTGCCGGTGATGACCGGTGCCCCTCCGATCCCGTCGGCGCCCTACACCGGCCTGATGGAACGGGTGAAGGGCAACGGCATCGACATCCTGTGCGGTGCCGGGGTCGGCGGCAGTTCGCTGCTCTATCACGGCATGACGTTGCAACCCGACGGCGAACAGTTCGCGCGGTCGGTGTCCGCGCGGATCGACTACGACCTGCTCGACCGCGAGTACTTCCCGCGGGTGGCCCGGACGCTGCACCTGGCCACCATTCCCGACGACCTGCTGCACCACGAGAGGTACCGGTCCTCACGTCGGTTCCTCGAACGCGCCGCCGTCGAGGGCCTCGACACGTTCCGGGTGCCGATGCCCATCGACTGGGATTTCGCGCGCCGCGAGCTGACCGGGGAACTGTCGCCCTCGTACACCAACGGTGACCTCATCTACGGAGTCAACAATGGCGGCAAGTACTCCGTCGACGTCACGTGGCTCGCCGACGCCGAGGCCACCGGGAACGTCCACGTCGAAACCCTGCACCGCGTCAACGACATCGAACGCGGCGCGGACGGACGGTGGGTCGCGCACACCGACCGTCTCGCGACCGACGGCACCGTCGTCGAGCGCAAGCGGATCGTCGCGGACGCGCTGTT
>NZ_JADZGH010000201.1:0-12520 GCF_015865005.1 Rhodococcus sp. CX | reverse complement strand
CCGGGACTTCGACAACCCGGCGGGCGCGTTGACGATCGTGACCGGCCCGGTGCCGTTCCCGGTCGATCTGGGCACCACCTCGGTGATCGGCTTCGGCACGGTGAAGGGCCTCGGCCGCTGGCACTACGACGCCTCGCGCGACGACGCGGTGCTCACCTGGGACCAGGCCTACGACCGTGAACTGACCCGTGCGATCGAGGCGCGGATCCGGCAGGTCGCCGGCCCGGCCGCGATCCTGCTCGACGTGAACGCGTTGGACGTCAACACGTTCCACCCGCTCGGCGGCGCCACGTTCGATGCGGTGTGCGACGAAGCCGGCCGCGTGCACGGCCAGCGCGGTCTCTATGTCGTGGACGGAGCGAAGATTCCCGGCTCGACCGGAGCCTGCAATCCGTCCATGACGATCGCCGCGCTCGCCGAGTTCGGCGCCGACGACATCGTCCGCCGCGACCTCGGCGCCGTCTTCTGACCGGTGACGGGTGCCTCGCTGTCGCCCGAGTGTCGTCGAGCGGCAGAGAGGCACCCGTTGTCCGCAGGTGCGGGGTGCGTCAGCCCTTGGCGGCGGAGATGCCGGCGCGGCGGCCGAAGAAGCTGCCGTCGCCCAAGGAGGTTCCGCTGGCATACCCGCCGGCACACACACCGGACGTGCAGCGACCGGCCGCGAACAGACCGGGGATCGGCTCACCGGAGACGTGCAGCACCTCCGAGTCGACGGTGGTGCGCAGGCCCCCGAGCGTGAACCCGGCCGTGAAGTTGCGCAGGTCCAGCGCGGCGACCGGGGTGCCGATGGGCTTGACCCACTCGCTCTTCTTGCCGAGGACCGGATCCTCCCCGTTCGCGGCATGCCGGTTGTACACCTCGACGGTGGCCTGCAGGGTTCCGGCGGGCAGACCCATCTCCGCTTCGAGTTCCTCGACCGTCTCGGCCACCCACTTCGGCGGGTACCGGAAGTACGCCGTGGAACTCTGTGTGGCGCAACCTTCTTCGTAGGCCGCCTCGTCGATGACGAGGAAGGACTGATTACCGTTCTCGAAGAGGGTGAGCTGCCCGATCCGGCCCGGGTAGGTGTCCTCCGGGACGTACCGCTGCCCGCGGGCGTTGACGAGGATGCCGCGCGCCAGGAGCTGCGGGTCGCCGAAGAACGCGACCTCGGTGGCGTCCATGTGCGCGACGTCGGCGCCGAGGGCCTGTGCCATGCGGATACCGCGGCCGTCGTGCTCCTCGACCGCGGCGCCGGGCCGGCCGATCAGCCGCGGCGCGTACGCCTCGACCATCTCCTTGTTGTAGGCGAAACTGCCCGTCGCCAGGACGACGCCGCGACGCGCCCGCACGTGCAGGTCCTTGCCGTACCGCTTGGCCGAGATACCGACGACGCGCCCGGTGTCGTCGACGATGAGGCGCTGCACGCGCACGTCGTATTCGGCTTTGACACCGAGCTTTTCGGCGGTCTCGGTGAGCGGCTTCATGATCATGTAGCCGCCGCCCTGCTCGCCGGTGCGCTTGTTGCTCATCTGCGGCACGTGTCCGCGTGGCGCCGGCGTCGCGATCTCGTTGAACGGCGCCGCGTTCTCGCCACCGGAGTACATCAGCCCGTCGTCGCCGGGGATCTCCCAGCCAGGTTCACCCCAGAAGCTCTCCTTGAACACGACGCCGTTCTCGACCAGCCAGTTGTAGTGGTCGACGCTGCCCTCGCAGTATTCGGTGAGCTTTGCGTCGTCGGTACCGGGGCCGAGTGCCGCCGCCATGAAGGCCTTCATGTTCTCGGGGGTGTCCTCGAACCCCAGCGCCTTCTGCAACGGGGTGCCGCCGCCGAGGTACAGGATGCCGCCCGACAGCGAGGCCGCTCCGCCCCAGCCGCCGGTGCGTTCGAGGACCAGGACATCGGCGCCGGCGCGCGCGGCCTCGATGGACGCGCAGACACCGGCGATCCCGTTGCCGGCGATGACGACGTCGGCCTCGAAATCCCAGGCGGAGATCTCCTCGGCGCGCAGGGGGTGCAGGGGAGTAGAGGTCATTGGTGATCCGTTCTGGTCGTGCGGTCTCAGTATTCCGCGATCTGGGTCGCGAGGCGTTCGATGTACGCGAGGACCTCGTCCTCGGTGCGGTCGGGCAGACCGAAGACCACTTCGGTGACACCGACCTCGCGCCACACGCGCAGTTCGTCGAGGTCGGGCCGGCCCGCCAGGGCGAGAACCTCGGGGCTGCCTTCGCGTCCGGCCTCGGTCCACATCTTCTGCAGGCGCAGGACGTGCTCGTCGATGTTGCGGTCGCGCGGCGTGGTGATCCAGCCGTCGGCGGAGCGGACGATCCACTCGAAGTTGCGGTCGGTCGGGCCGGCGCCGAGGAGGATCGGCGGCCGCGGCTGCCGGACCGGCTTGGGCCACGCCCAGCTCGGGCCGAATTCGACGAATTTGCCGTGGTATTCGGCTTCCTCCTGGGTCCACAACGCTGCCATCGCCTCGAGGTACTCGCGCAACGCGGTCCGGCGCTTCTTGGGGTCGACCCCGTGATCGGCGAGTTCCTCGGCGTTCCAACCGAATCCGACACCGAGGGCGACGCGGCCGCCGGAGAGGTGATCGAGGGTCGCGATCGTCTTGGCCAGGGTGATCGGATCGTGCTCGAGCGGCAGCGCGACCGACGTGCCGAGCCGGATGGTCGAGGTGACCGCGGCGGCGAGGCCGAGCGTCACCCACGGGTCGAGGGTGCGCATGTAGCGGTCGTCGGGAAGGGTCGCGTCGCCGGTTCCGGGATGCGCCGATTCCCGGTTGATCGGGATGTGGGTGTGTTCGGGCACGTAGAAGCTGTCGAAGCCGTGGGCCTCGGCGGCTTTCGCGGCGGAGTCGGGGCGGATGCCGCGATCGCTGGTGAACAGGGTGATGCCGTGGCGCACGGTGCTCCCTCTCTCTTCCGGTGACTGCAAGAAATGTAACGCGTTCTACCTTTCCGGGGAAGGACTTTATGGACAGGTGTCTGATTTTGTGTCCGACCGCGGCATTCACCCTGGTCGGTGGGCGGCGGGTGCGCACTCCGGGTTCCCTCTCAGTGGGACGTGCGCTGCCCGGCCCGGGGCCTCGAGGCAGTGTCGTCGAGTGCGGAAGGCCGCGGAAACCGCTCCACTACGCTGGTTCGGTAGACCACACGGAAGGTGACGTGATGCCGAAGGAGCCGACGACGGGCCGAGCACAGCCGACGAGGGCGGACGGGCCGCCGGGTTCCGGACTCAGGCCGGCGCAGCGTGCCCGGTACGACCGCATCATCGCCTCGGCGAAGGAACTCGCCACCGAGGGCGGGTACGACGCGGTGCAGATGCGCGCCGTCGCGGAACGCTCGGGAGTCGCGCTCGGCACCGTCTACCGCTACTTCCCCTCGAAGAACCACCTGCTGGTGGTGGCCACCCTGCAGATGTTCGAGCAGTTCGCCGAGCAGTTCGACGTCGAGCACACCCCCGGTTCGTCACCGCGGGAACGGGTCATGTGGGTGCTGCACGGCGCGCTGGCGCAACTCGAGCGCGAACCCCGGCTGTACGACGCGCTGGTGCGGGCTTCGATGTTCGCCGATTCCTCGTCGGCGGCCGAGCTGGACCGGCTCGGCAAGGTCATCACCGGCATGTACGCGCGCGCGGCGGGGATCGAGACGATCACCGAGGAACTGGAGAACGCGGTCCGCATCATCACCGATGTGTGGATGTCGAGTCTGGTGAGCTGGGCTGCGGGACGGCAGACGGCGGAGCAGATGATCGCGCACATGGACACCGCGGTCGGGCTGGTGTTCTCCCGGCTGGAGCGGTTGCAGAAAGCGAGCTGACCCGGCCCCACGGAGGGTGGGACCGGGTCGGGTGCTGTATGGGGTGAGTGGTGTTGCGCCCCGGTGCTATTCGGCTGCTGCCGGGACCTCGACGATGCCGACGGTCGGCAGGAAGAAGCACGACGTCTCGCCGTTGGTGACCGTGCCGAACACGGCCGCGAGGACCGTGCCGGAACCGGTGTCGACCGGCGCGACGCGGGCCCCACCGAGTGGGACGGCGCTCGAGAAGAACTGCGCGATGGCACCGGCAGCGAGCGACTTGAACTGGTCCGGAACGGAGTCCGGGACCGCTGCAGCCGCGGCCTCCCCGATCGTGCCCATCGGGACGAAGCCGCCCTTGAAGGTGCTGACGTTGAACCACGCCACCTGCATGCCGGTCGTGTTCTCGCCGTCGCGTTCCATCCCGGCCGGGACGAACGCGAACAGCGTCTGTCCGGCGTCGACGGCGTTGATCTTCAGATCCTTCAGCAGCGGGATCGGAGCCAGGTCCGGCCACGGTCCGGGGACTGCGCCCGCGACGGCGGGGGCGATGCCGAGCGGCAGGCCGCTGTCTTCGTTGCAGAACGGTGCGCCGGTCGGATACAGGAACGGCTCGATGCCGAGTTTGCGCAGGAACTCGATGGCGTCCTGGTAGGCGGAGACGGGGTTCGCGTCGGCGACATCGGTGACGCCGCCGCGTGCACCGGCGATGGCTTCCGCCGCGGCGACCGCGGTGGGGTCCGCACCCGCTGTGCTGTGCAGCGCGTCGAGCACCGCGGGCAAGGGGGTCACGACGGGTGCCGGCTCGGCGGCAGGGGCGACGGGGTCCGCAGACGCAACGGTCGGAAGGGCGAGCGCGACGGCGGCTGTGACGGCGGCGGCCGCACTCGTCAGACGCATCCGGTGACGGGTGGTCCTGCGTGTCATGAACTGCTCCTGTGCGTGTCGGGACGGTGGTCGTCCGCACCCCCAAACTCTAAAGTCTCAAGTGATAGTTGAGGGTACTGGAGACAGCAGACCACACCGGACGCGGGAAGGCGAACCCGCCGCGCGACTGTGTTATCCAAACGAAATGTCGTGTGTGCCCGAATCGGAACGGCAACGATCATCGTGGAGAGGACCGCGGAGAGGACACTGAAACCAGGGGATTCTTCACCTGGAGTGGGTCATGGGAGCTTTGAAGGGTTTGCTCGGCGTAGTGGTGGGACTCCTGACCGCCGTGCTCGGCACGGTCGTAGGAGTGCTCGCGGCGGTGGTGTGGTTGCTCGGGGCAATCCTGTGCGTGACGATCCTCCTGCTGCCACTCGGAATCCCGGTCATCAGGCTCGCCAACCGGCTGTTCGGACTGGCGGGGCAGCTCATGCACCTTCCCTGACCGTCGCTCAGTCGTCCTTCCACAAGGTGCCCAGATCGGGGCCGGGCTCCTCGTCCGCCGGTGCACCTCGATAGCGCAGGGCGAACACGATCCATCCGATGACCGCGATCATCAGGAAGCTGATCAGCCGGTACACCACGACGGCCGAGAGGGCCTGCGCGCCGGTCATGCCGCTCGCGGTCAGTGCCGGGACGAGCACCGCGTCCATGACCCCGAGCCCGGCGGGCAGCAGCGGGATCGCGCGGCTCGCCGCGGTTCCGGCCGCGTAGGCCACCGCAATACCCGCCAGGCTGGGGGTGCCGCCGATCGCGTACGCCGCGAACGCCAGGCACGCGCCGTCGCACAACCAGTTGAGGATCGACCACGAGAACGCACGCAACGTGTGCGGGCGGTCCAGCTGGACGGCGCCCAGCTGGTCGACGATCCGTTTCCAGGCCCGCACCCACGTGTGTTCCGGCTTCTTGCGCAGCCGGTTGAAGCCGCGCAGCGCGATGATGCCGATCGATTCGAGCGATCCGGGATTGCTCGCCGCGTACTGCACGAGCACGACGAATGCTGCGAACCCGCCGATCGAGAAGATCAGGGAGAACGGGTTGGTGGTCGCACCGACGAGCAGTGCGCCGACGAGACCCAGCAACGCGAGGCCCGCGGCCTGCAGCAGGCCCGCCATCACCAGCTGCCAGGTCGCGACCACCGGGCTCGCGCCCCACTTGCGCATCTGCCGATACGTGAAGGTCGTGCCGATGACCGGACCACCGGGAAGGGTGACGCTCATCGAGTTCGCGGCGTAGGACACCGACAGCGACTGCCGCTGCGTGACGGTGACAGCGGCAGCGGACAGCAGGGTGCGCTGCACCCGCGCGAAGCTCGACATCTCGAGAAGCGACGCCCCGATCGCGGCCACGACCCACTGCCAGTGCAGGTCGCCGAGGGACTTGACGCTGGTCGACAGTTCCGGCCAGATCAGCACCACCTCGACCGTCAGAACGACGACGAGCACGACCCCGACGATCCACTTCAGGTATCGCTTGTGAGCCGGTCTCAGGCCGTTGCCGTTCTCGGAGTCGGTGTCGGTGCCGTTGTCGCTGTCCGCGGTGGCACCGTCGCTGCCGCGCCCGGCGCCGTCCCGGCCGCTGCTGTCGTCCAGCCCGCTGCCGTTGTCGCTGCTGTTCCGGTCGTCGCGGTCCCCGTCGTTGTCGTGAGGCTCGCCGGACTCGGTTTCACTCATGCTCGTCATGCGTCTGTCGGCCAGTGGGCGAGGGTGTCGCGGTAGAGGTCCTCGACGGCCCGGATGTGTTCGTCGAGGTTCTCCGGCTTCCAGTCGCTGACGTCGATCGGTTCGAGGACCGCGACGTCGACGGTTCCGGATCGCAGCAACGTGGAGTGCTTCCACAGAATTTCACCGGCGTTGCGGATCACCACCGGCACGATCGGTACGCCGGCCTGCATCGCGATGTGGAATGCGCCCTTCTTGAAACGCCCGATCTCGGGAGTCAGCGAGCGGGTGCCCTCGGGGGCGATGACGACGGACGTGCCGCCGCGCAGAGTGTCCACGACCGGGCCGAGGGCGGCCTTCGCCTGATCGGTGTTCTGGCGGTCGACGAACGTCGCACCGACGAAACGCAGCAGCGGCCCGAACAGGGGGTCGTTCGCCATCTCCTTCTTGGTGACGCCGGTGAAGTCGTGCCGCAGGACCTTCGCGAGGATCACCGGGTCGAGCTGGCTCTGGTGGTTGAAGATGAACACCGCCGGACGCTGTGCAAACGCGTTGGACTCGCCGTGCACGCGTACGTCGATGCCGGCCAGCGCGAGGGAGACGTCCGAGCCGATCCCGAACATCGAATCCAGTGCGACCTTCTTGCTTCGGTTCACGAGGCCGAGCCCGATGCCGGTCCACACCGATCCGAACAGGCCGCCGTAGGCCGCAGCGGTACGGACCAGTTCCTTGACGCCGGGTGTGCCGCGCGGCCGGAACTGCAGGATCGGCCACTCACGTTCGAGTGCGATCTTCGTGAGGGTGCTGTCCGGGTTCGTGGGAGTCGGATTGCCCATCGTGGCAAGGAAATCGACGTCCTCGCCGCCGTTCGAGTAGGTGTAGCTCGCGGCGCGGTCGATGTCGTGTTCCTCCGCGAATGCGATCGCGGCGGCCGCTTTCCCGCTGCGCCACAGTGACTTTCCGTCGACCTTGCCGGTCAGTACCCCGTCCTTGACCTCGAGCGGCGTGAACAGAATGTGCTCGACACCGAGCGCGTCCGCCGACGCCTGGATCTGGTAGCGGGACGCCGACGAAGCGATCACGACCGTGTGCCCTGCCTCCTGGTGTGCCCGGATCAGTTGCCACGCTTCGGGATAGATGTGTCCGGCGATCGTCGACGCGAACAGCCGCCGCCCGATCTCGTACAGCTCGTCCTCGGTATGCCCGCCCCACGCCTTGAACGCGATCGCCACGAACCGTTCGAAATCGGCTTCGCTGTCGGTTCCACGCAATCCGTTGAGCATCGTCCCGGCCAGTTCCGCGGCGCTGACCTTCCCGGCGAGCAACCGGTCCCGGAAGAAGTGCAGTCCCGAGAATCCGTGCACGATGGTGCCGTCGAAATCGAAGAGCGCTGCGACCTGCGGTCCCTGCGGCCCCGATCGGACCCGATCCAGTGCCTGCTCGATGTTCACCGATCCGCCTTCCTGTTCGACACGTCGAGGGACTCCGCGAGCTGGACTCGCTCACCGACCGCGAGAAGATCCTCGGCGAACGCGCGGCGCCGCTCGCGGATCTCCTCGCCGCCGATCTCGAGCAGACCACGATTTCCCGCCAGTTGCAGCGCGGTCGCGAACAACTCCGACGATACCGATTCCGGTCCGTACAACCGGCCCTGGAGCAGCATCTGGGTACCCACCGCCACGCACTCGTCGAGGAACGCCTTGCGGTCCAGCTTCAGCGTCGGGTCGCGCGGCACCAGCCGTTCGGCGACCACGAGCTGGGCGTCGAAGAACGACCGCAGCGTGCGGTGCACCATGAAGAACCCGGTCTCGATGAGCGCGTTGAGCGCGTCCTGCGGGGATCCGGGCAGCTCGTCGCTCCAGTCGGCGACCAGCAGCGCCAGTTCGTCGCGCATCTGGGCTTCGAAGGTGTCGCGATCCGGGAAGAAGAACTCGAACTTGAGCAGATCGCGCAGCTTCTTCGCTTCTTCCCAGGCGGACGTGACGGGGTTCTCACCCGGATGCTGGTGCGCGTAGAGGATTGCCAGCTCGAGGATCGATCGGTTGACGAACCAGTGCACGCCGCTGTTGCGGTAGAACGCGGCGACCAGGTGCTGGCCGGGCTGGATCGAATAGATCGGTTCCTCGCCGCCGGCATAGGTGGTGACCACCCCCGCGTCGGTGAGCGAGTCGAGCACCCTCGCGAGCCCGCCCTCGACGTCCAGGACGGACAGTTCACCCTGCGGCACGTCACGGGCCTCGATGTACCGGCGTACCGGGGCGATCACCGCCCGCACCTCTTCGAGCGTGAGCGCGCGGTCGCGCACCCCCAGCAGCGCGAAGGTCACCAGGCAGTTCACCGTGATCGGGGTGGCACAGTTGATGCCGACCGCGACCTCGAACGCGACCTTCTGCAGTGCCTTCCGGGTCCGATCCAGATGCTCGGTCTCGTCCCGGGCGGGCTCGGACAGCGCGGGGTCGCCCCCGGAGGTCAGGAGTTCGCGCATCGACAGGGGCGCCCCGAACCGGACGTACACGTTGCCGGCGCTGCGCCGCTGGCTGCGTGCGTACCGGGCCAGCCAGGTCAGGCCCTCCGGCTTCTTCGTCGCACCGGTCTGCTCGGCGGCGACGGCGGCCACCTCGGCGAGTCCCTCGTAGGTGATCGACACCGGCACCAGCGCCGCGTCCTCGACGCGGCCGGTCCGGATCGCGTTGGCCACGTAGTTGAGGAGCCCGTACCTGGGCGCACGCAGTTTGCCCGTGCGGGTGCGTCCGCCCTCGAAGTACCACTCCAGGTTGAAGCGTTTCGTCAGCAGATACGCGAAGTACTCCTCGAGTGCCGCCTTGTAGACGGCGTCGTCACCGAAGCTGCGGCGGATGAACACGGTGCCGGTGCGACGCGCGATCGGGCCGATGGGCCAGAACGTCAGATTCGCCCCGCCCATGAGGTGATTCCGGGGGAACTCGTTGTTGGCGAGGATGTCCCCGAGCACGAACGCATCGGCGTACGAGCGGTGCGACGGCAGGAACACCAGCGGCCGCCGCCGGTTGAGTTCACGCAGTGCCCTCAGTCCCGACTCGTCCGCCCGCACACTCCACGCCGACGAGTGCAGGGGGCGCATCGCCTGCGTGAACAGGTCCGTGACCAGGCGGGACTGCACGGCGACGAGTTCGCCGAGGACGGCACGGGCGCGCGTGTCGACCTCCTCCCGGGGGAGGTTGTGCTCGTCGGCGATCGCGTCGAGCCTGCGGCGGAACGACCTGGAATCCATGATCTGCTCGGCCACGAGCCGCGGCACCTTGTAGCGGTCGCCGATGACGGCCCGCTCGGCGCGTTCGAGCGCGACCACCGCGCGCCGGACGATGTATCGGGCCAGCGAGTCCGGTGCCGGATCACCGACGTCCGCGTGCAGCGACGAACGCAGGTCGCTCAGCCGTGCCGGTTCGGCCACGACGATGCGGTGCCGGTCCGGGGACCGGCCGACGAGCCACTGCTGGATCAATCGGTTCGGGTTGCGTGGATTGGTCAGCGCCAGAATGTCGGAGAACCGCACCCGGCGGGCACCGTCGCGGGCGGAAGGCAACCACACCACCTTCACCGGCACGATGAGCGGATCGTCGGTGCGCGGCACCAGTTCGGTGGTCAGGATCCGGGAGTCGAGGTCGACAACCGCGGGGGTGGGGTCCGCCGAGTATTCGGCGGGAAGACCACCCGAACGTATCCAGCGGGTGATCAGATCCCGTTCGATCGACGTGGTGGCCGCGGCGACCACCACGGTCGGTCCGCTCGATGTTTCTGATGCCCCCGCACCCGATGTCCCCGAGCCGCGCTGCTCGTTCACGCTCATGCCTCCCCGTCTGCGGTACCGCCCCACACAGCAAACTACCGCGTGAACAGGGCTCTGCTCGGTACAACGACACGACGGAGCCGCTGCTCTGGCGTCGCCGGGCGAACGGGTGCACGCTGAGGCAAGGTTGATCACGACGCGCTTCCACAGCGGAGGTGGCCCGTCGGGAACGGAGGGAAGACGGTGTCCGAGACCGGCCCGTACGCGCAGATCCGGGAGACCCACACGTCGGTGGTGTTCTTCGTCGGTGATCGGGTGCACAAGATGAAGAAGCCGCTCGACCTCGGTTTCCTCGACAACCGCACCCGCGCGGCGCGCGAGAGCGTGTGCCACCGCGAGGTCGATCTGAACCGGCGGCTGGCGCCCGACGTGTATCTGGGGGTCGCCGACGTCCACGGCCCCGACGGGCAGGTCTGCGAGCATCTCGTCGAGATGCGGAGACTGCCGGACGAGCGTCGGCTGGCCGCGCTCGTCGCCCGCGGGGAGAACATCGACACGGTCGTCGAACAGGTGGCCCGGCAGGTCGCCGGGCTGCATGCCGCGTCGCCGCGGGATCCGGCCATCGACCGGTGCGCGAGCGTGGATTTCCTGACGGACCTGTGGCGCCAGAGCCTCGACCATCTCGAGCGGCTTCCGGTCGGGATCGACGCCGCCGGGCTGCTCGCGCGGATCCGTACGTCCGCGAACCGTTACCTGGAGGGGCGGGCGCCGCTGTTCGCGGCGCGCATCGCCGACGGCCGTGCCGTGGACGGGCACGGGGACATGCTCGCCGACGACATCTTCTGCCTCGACGACGGTCCGCGGATCATCGACTGCCTCGAATTCGACGACGAACTGCGTTACGGCGACGGTGCACTCGACATCGCGTTCCTCGCGATGGACCTCGAACGGCTCGGCGCTCGCGAGGCCGCACACCGGCTGCTGAGCGCGTACGCGGAGTTCTCCGGGGACGCGTGCCCCGCCTCGCTGATGCACCACTACATCGCCTACCGGGCGCTGGTGCGGGCCAAGGTCACCGCGCTGCGTCACGATCAGGGAGACGCGGCGTCCCGGGAGGTGTCGCTCGGGCTGCTCGACCAGGTGGCCCGCAATCTCGACCGTGCCCGGGTCCGGCTCGTTCTCGTCGGCGGCCTGTCCGCGACCGGCAAGACCACCGTGTCGCGGCTGATCGGGACGCATCTCGACGCGGTGGTGCTGCGCAGCGATGTGATCCGCAAGGAACTCGCGGGTCTCGATCCGGCCACCGACGCGACCACCGACGTCGATTCCGGGTTGTACACGCGCGAACACACCGACGCGACATACGCCGAAATGCTGCGCCGCGCGCGGATCGCGCTGTCGCTCGGCACGTCCGTGGTGCTCGACGCGACCTGGCTCGTCGAGTCGCGGCGCGGCGAAGCACGGCGGCTCGCGGACGAGGCGAGCGCCGACGTGATCGAGATCGAATGCTGCGCAGACCCGGCAGTTCTGTTGCGCCGCATCATTTCCCGACGTGAGCAGGGCGGTGACGCTTCCGATGCGACACCGGCGGTTCTCGACGAGCAGCTGCATCGCCGCGAGGAGTGGCCGTCCGCGCAGGTGATCGACACGACCGACGGCACGCTGCCCGACACCGAACGCCTCGAGCGTATGGTCGGTCCGGGCCCCTGGTGACGCGAGGTGAGGACAGCCTCGCATTGCTACCGCGTTGTGTCGCATGGTTCTAGCCTGACGAAGTGTCGACTCGTGAATCCACTCACCGCCCCATCCGCGAACCTCACGGAACCGGTACCGCGGCGAAGCTGAACTGGCTGCGCGCGGGTGTCATGGGGGCCAACGACGGTATCGTCTCCACGGCCGGTCTCGTCGTGGGCGTCGCGGCCGCGACCACCGAGGTGTCGGCGATCCTCACCGCGGGTTTCGCGGGTCTGTCGGCGGGTGCCGTATCGATGGCGCTCGGCGAATACGTCTCGGTCAGTGCGCAACGCGACACCGAGCGGGCCCTGCTGCGCCTCGAACGACGAGAGCTCGAGCAGATGCCGGAGGCGGAACTCGAGGAGCTGACCGGGCTGCTGCAGGCCAAGGGCCTCGAACCGGACACCGCGCGCGCGGCGGCGAAGGAACTGACCGAACGCAACGCGCTGGCCGCGCACGCGGAGGTCGAATTGGGCATCCACCCGGACGAGCTGGCGAATCCCTGGGTGGCGGCGCTGTCGTCGGCGGTGTCGTTCATCGTCGGCGCGCTCGTGCCGCTACTGGTGGTGGTGCTGCCGCCGGAGCATCTGCGCATCCCGATCACGTTCGTGTCGGTGCTCGTGGCGCTGGCACTCACCGGGACCGT
>NZ_JADZGH010000200.1:2536-6043 GCF_015865005.1 Rhodococcus sp. CX | reverse complement strand
ATCGTCCAGTGGCCCACCGAAAACCGCCCCTCGATCCCGTCGTTCGTCGCCTCCCGCCACCCCCGCCGCGCGCGGCGCAGCGCACGGGACCCGAGCCCTTCCCGCGGCACCGGCTGCTCCCGCTGAGCGGCCACGCGCCGGAGGACGTCGTCGTCGACGCGCAGGGCCGACTGCTGTGCGGCGTCGACGACGGACGCATCCTGCGCATCGACCCCGAGACCGGCGCCGTGAAGACGCTGGCGACCACCGGTGGCCGGCCGCTCGGCCTCGAGGTCTGCGCCGACGGCACCGTGCTGGTCTGCGACGCCTACCGGGGCCTGCTCCGGCTCGACCCCGAGGCCGGTGTGCTCACCACGGTCGTGGACTCCGTCGGCGGCGAGCCCCTGCGCTTCTGCTCGAACGCCACCGCCGCCCGCGACGGCACCGTCTGGTTCACGCAGTCGAGCACCCGCCACGATCTCGACCGCTACGTCGGCGCCGTGCTCGAGCACCGCGGCAGTGGCCGGGTGCTGCGCCGCGACCCCGACGGCACCCTCCACGTCGTGCTCGACGGCCTGCACTTCCCGAACGGCCTCACCCTCACCGAGGACGAGACCGCGGTGCTGTTCGTCGAGACCGACGGATATCGCCTCACCCGCGTCCCGGTCGAGGGCCCCCACGTGCCCGAGGTTCTGCTCGACAACCTGCCGGGCATGCCGGACAACGTCTCCCGGGCGGGCGGCGGCCGGCTGTGGATCGCGATGGTCACGCCCCGGAATCGGCTGCTGGACCGTCTCGGGACCACCCCGCCGTGGCTGCGGAAACTGCTCTGGCGCTTGCCGACCCGGCTGCTGACCATGCCCGGCCGCACCACCTGGGTGCTGTGCGTGGGGGAGGACGGGCGCATCCTGCACGACCTGCAGGCCGACGACGTCGACTTCCACATGGTCACCGGGGTCGCCGAACACGACGGGCGGCTGTATCTGGGCAGCCTGGAGCAACCCGGGATCCTCGTCCTCGACCTGCCCTGACCGCCGCCGCGCGCGGGTCCGGGAGGGGGCCGGCCGAGGATGAATCCGGACGCTACGGAACCAATGGATCAACCGAATCCGTGGGAGTGCCCCCGGTGTTCGATGCCGACCCTCGGGGGAGACCGACGGGTCAGCCGGTGTTCTTCGTGGCCGTCAGATAGGCCTCCGTCCTGGTCAGCTCCGACAGCTCGTCCGGGAGCGACGGCATCCGAATGCGGTAGGCCGCGACGAGGTCCGCGATGCTCGACGCCCGCACGTCCCACGCGTGGGCGCCGAGCCATTGCGCCGGATCGACCCGGGCATCGTCGTAGAACAGGTGGCGCACGTCGAAGTTGCCGAAGAACGACTTGCCTCCGAAGTACTTGTCCCGCACGGCGGCGAACCGCGCGAAACCGTGGCTCGTGCCGAATCCGTCGAGAGCGAGCCTGCTACCGGCGGTGGACAACGCATCGATGCGCTCGAAGAGAGCGTCGTGCGCGGGCCCCGGCAGATACGGCAGCAACCCCTCCGCCGACCATGCGGTCGGGTGCTCCCGGACGAAGCCGGCCTCGGCGAGGGCGGCGGGCCAGTCGTCGCGGAGATCGACCGCGACCGGCCGCCGATCCGAAGTCGGTTGCGCGCCCTGTGAATCGAGCACGCCGGACTTGAACTCGAGCACCGTCGCCTGGTCGATCTCGAACACGACCGTCCCGGACGGCCACGCGAGGCGGTAGGCGCGGTCGTCGAGTCCGGCGGCCACGATGACCACCTGCCGCACCCCGTCCGCGGTCGCCGTCGTGAAGAAGTCGTCGAAGAACTTCGTGCGCAGACCCATGAACCGGGGGAAGAAGAACGGGAGCTTCTCCAGCGCGGAGGGGTCACTCAGCAAGGCGACGAACTGAGGATCGTTCGCAGCCTCGACGAACCAGCGGGCGAACGGATCGGAGATCAACGCGTCGGGACGTTCGGATTCGAGCGCCCGGAAGGTCGCCACCGCAAGCGCTGTGCGGCCCACGCTGCTCACGATGTCCCAGGTGTCCCCGTCTTCTCGCATCGGTATCACCATCCTCGATGGGGTAGCCGCGTGCCCCGAACTCTCTCGGGGCACGCGGCGCAAGCCGGCGCCCGGTCAGAAGTTGCCGAAGCGCGGGACCCCCGGGCCCACGCCGAGATCGCGGTCCCAGCGCCAGTCGTCGTGGTCGTGCGGGCTCCGCCAATCCCGGAGTCCGTGGTCGTGGTCGCAGTCGCGCCATTCCCGGTGTCCGCGGTCCTGCCGCCACTGCCAGGGACCGTTGTGGTCGCAGTCCTGCTGCCACACCTGCTCGATCCGGCTGTGGGGGGCCGCGTCGGCGAGAGCGGGCGCTGTGACGAGGCCGAGGGGGACTGCCGCCGACATCGTGGCTACGGCGGCCCAGCGAAGAATGCGACGTGAATGTGTGGGCGGTGTCGATTTCATCGGTGAAACTCCGATCTGCACTCGGCCATGGACTCGCGCGGCGAGGACCCGTGCAGGCGGCCGTGACCGATACGGTGTGCGGCCCGGGCCCGCGGACTGCGGGCCGGGCCGGATCGACCATCGATCCGATTTCGAGAGTTGCAACTTGTATCCACAACAGGCCGAGAGCGATCGGCATTCCCGCTGTGGGCCTGCAAAATTCATTCGTTCGGCTCCAAGAATTTCGAAGCCTACGGAACACGAAAAATAACAGAATTTCTCGGATCCAGGGTGGTCCACCCACCCGACATCGACGCAACGACCACGCGGCGCGGTCCGATTCGGCAACCTGGTCGGGACGGTCCCGGACGGGGACCGCGGACGTCATGGCACCTCGAGCGCAGGACGGTGACCGCCGTGCCGATCGACAACGACCTCTACGACCGGATCGGGATGGGTTGGTGGGACGAGACCAACCCGCTCAATCTGCTGCAGGGCAGCCTCACCCCGGCGCGGTACGACTACCTCCGCAGCGTCCGCCGGGACGCGGATATGCGACCCTCGACGGGCTGCGAGTCCTCGACATCGGAAGCGGAGGATTCCTCTCGCGGCGGCACCTGACGGTCAACCTGTCGGGGGCGCTGTCGAGGGCTTGGGGTCCGCCGGGCGGGTGGACCCGGCGCGGTGGGCTCGGGACGGCTGCTCGGCGTGATCGTCGCTACGGCCGCCGCGTCGCCGCCCCGTTCGGGGAGGTCGCCCGGAGTTCGCGAAAGCCGTTGAGCCCGAACAAGTTCGGACACCGATCACGAGAAGGGGGCAGGCAGAGGCATCCCCACTGCACCCTTCGTTGTATTTGCGAATTAAGTCCGGGTCCGGGCACCCTTCGTGGGTGCGTGTCATTCGTTGCATCCCCCCGCTGGCTCTGATCCTGGTGGCGCTGTCGCCTGCCGTGGCCCACGCCGACCGGTCGGCGGACTCGATCACCGTGTCCGCCGACACCCTCGGATTCGGCGACCACATCGGATTCCGCGGGCACGACGACACCGTCACCCTGACGTTGCCGGTACCGGCCGGGCTGACCCC
>NZ_JADZGH010000200.1:0-2526 GCF_015865005.1 Rhodococcus sp. CX | reverse complement strand
GCGCGCGGCCGGATCGACGTGCTGTCCGACGGGGTGGTCCAGCAACGCATCCCACTCGACGCCGACGCCGTCGCCGCGCCCCTGACCATCCCGCTGGACCTCGTGCCCGTCCGCGACGGCGCCGCCACCGTGACCCTGCACACCGCGCTGTACCCGATCGGCGAGACCTGCCCGGCCGACTGGACCGGCCGGGCACTCGCCCTGCTCGACCCGCGGATCCGCTACGACGGGACGCCCCGAGACCCCGCGACCGTCGGCGAATTCCTGCCCCCGATCCTCGAACGGATAGAGCTGTACCTGCCGGAACAGCCCACCGCCGCCGAATCCGCCGCGGCCGCCTCGCTGACCACCGCGATCGGATCCCGCTATTCCGGACGGGAACCGGAATTCGTCGTGCTGCCCGCACCCCCGGCCGCCACCGACGACGCCGGTGCCTTCACTCGCCGGATCGTCATCCACCAGAACGATGCGACCGCGCAGGCACGCGTGCTGCCGGCGCAGACGACGCCGACCCTCGAACTGACCGGGTCGGCGGCCGGTCTGGCCGACCAGGTACGCGGCCTGCGCAGCGACCTGTCCGTCCTCGCCGTGCAGGAGACGGCGACGCTCGGCGGCACCGCGGTCGTCCCGCAGTTGGCGACCACCGACCTGGCCTTCGACGAACTCGGCATCGGCGCGCCCTCCGCCACCGCGGTCGGGGTCGCCACCGTCGAGTTCGGAGTCGACCAGAGCCGCATCGGCCGGCGCGTGCACGACCTCCGGCTCGAACTGAGCGGCGTCTACACCCCGACGACCTCCGTGCGCACCGGCATCGTCACAGTGTCGGTGGGCGACCGGGTTGTCGACTCGTGGCCCGCCGACGACACCGGCCGGATCGATCGCACCGTCTCCGTCCCCGACGCCCTGCTCTCCCGCGTCACACCCGTAACGGTGTCGCTGCAGACCTCCGGTGGCACCACCCAGTGCGGTCTCGAACAGCCGGTGACCATCCGGTTCGACGGCACGAGCCGTGTGATCACCGCCCCCGCCGGCGCCGGGGTGGATTTCGCGGCGCTCCCGCACAGCCTGCTGCCGGACGTGCAGGTCGCCACCGCGACCGCGAGCCTCGCCGACACCGCCCGCGCCGTCGGCATCCTCGCGGACCTGCAGGCACTGAGCGGCGCGCCGCTGATCCCCGAATGGGTGAGCGTCGACGCCGCGGTCACCGGCGACAAGCCCGCGATCATCGTCAGCCCGGACACGGTGCCGACCGGCCTGAACCTGCCCCTGACGCTGACCGGCGGACGCGCCCTGACCGTCACCGACGACACCGGCCGGACCGGCACCGTCACGTTCCCGAGCGACGTGCGCTTCGCGTCCCTGCAGGTACTCGAGGACAGCGGCCGCACCGTGCTCGTCGCCTCCGCGACCACGCCCGCGGCGGAACTGGACCGCACCCTGTCCTGGCTGCGCGCCGAACCGGGCCGCTGGGCCACGCTCACCGGGGACGTCGTCTTCACCGCCCCGGGACAGGAACCGATGGTGCTCACCGCCGCGACCACAGCGACCGCCGCGGACACCGCATCCGACGACCTCGGCATCGTCGGCCGGATGCTCACGATCGGAGGCGTCCTCGCCGCCGCCGGTCTGCTCGTCGGCGGAATCGTGGCGTTCGCCTGCCGCGGTCACCGGTCGCCGCGACCGTGACCACAGCGCCACCCCGCCACCGCCAGCCCGGGACGCAGCGTGCCGCGACGCTGGGAGTCCCGGCCCGCTGGGCGATCCTGCTCCTCGCGACGATCCTGGCCTTCCACCGCACCGTCCTGCGCATCATCGACGAGGCCCAGGCCGGCGCCGGCAGCGGATTCGTCCTCGTCATCCCGGTGTTCGCCGCATTCGCCGCGTGGGGACTGACCCGGCGGCGCCGCGACGAACTCCCCATCCACGACCGCCAGACCGACCGGATCGTGGGGGTCGCCGTCCTCGTCGTCGCCTTGGCGGTGCGCGCACTGCTCACCCCCCGCTACCGCGAGCAGTACGTGATCATGCACCTGGACGTGCTGGCGATGTGGCTGTTCGTCCTCGGCGGCTGCGTCGTGCTGTTCGGCCTGCGCGGCACCAGCCGGTACTGGCCGGTGTGGCTGGTGCTGTTGTTCACCTCCCCGTTGATCCTGCGTCTCGTCGTCGCCGGGGCCGGCGGATCCCGGTTCGCGTCCGGCGCCACCGTGACGGTCCTCGCGGCGGTGTGTATCGGCATCGCCTGCGGGCGCACCCCTCGCCGCGGACTCGCCGCCGCAGCCGCCACGGTGCTGGTCGGATGGACCGCCGCCGCCGTCCACCTCACCCTGTGGCCCGGAGCCCGGGTCGACGTCGTCCAGATCGTCCCGACCGTCTTCGCTGCCGCCGCCGTCGGCGCGGTGTTCCTGGCCGTCACCCCGGACGAGTCGCGGAAGGCCCGAACGTGCCCAGTGACGCCCCGCGACGCCGCGGGCGCACTCGCCCTGGTGATTCCGCTCGCGCTCGGCATCGCGGTGCTGCCCCTGCCGG
>NZ_JADZGH010000199.1:0-6517 GCF_015865005.1 Rhodococcus sp. CX | reverse complement strand
AGCGACGACCGCACGTCGTGCACGCGGTCGCAGGGGCCTGGCAGCGGGGTAGTGCGGCAGGAGAGGCGGAATGAGCGATCGGATCGAACTGCGCGGCCTGCGGGTGCGCGGCAACCACGGAGTGTTCGAGCACGAGAAGCGCGACGGTCAGGACTTCCTGATCGACATCGTCGTCTGGACCGACCTCGCGCCCGCCGCGGCGAGCGACGCCCTCGAAGACACGCTCCACTACGGGATCCTCGCCGAACGCGCCGCCGCGATCGTCGCCGGCCCGTCCCGGGACCTGATCGAGACGGTGGCGGGGGAGATCGCCGACGACGTGCTCACCGACCCGCGGGTCGAGCGGGTCGAGGTCACCGTGCACAAGCCGTCCGCCCCCATCCCGCTGACGTTCGGGGACGTCGCGGTCGTTGTCGATCGGACGCGGCAGCCATGAGCCGGGCGGTGCTGTCCATCGGGTCGAACCTGGGGGATCGGCTCGCGCATCTGCGCTCGGTCACCGAGGCGCTGGGCGATCGGATCGTCGCGGTCTCACCCGTGTACACGACGGCACCGTGGGGTGGAGTCGACCAGCAGGATTTTCTCAACGCCGTCGTGGTCGCCGACGACCCGGCGCTCGACAGTCGGGGCTGGTTGCGTCTCGGACAGCAACTCGAAGCCGCCGCCGACCGGGTGCGGGTGCAGCGGTGGGGGCCGCGCAGTCTCGACGTCGACGTGGTGACGTGCGACGAGATCGTCAGCGACGACCCGGAACTGACGTTGCCGCATCCGCGGGCGCATCAGCGCGCGTTCGTACTGGTGCCGTGGCTCGACGTCGCACCGGACGGCACGCTCACCGTCGACGGTGAACGCAGGCTGCTGACGGACTGGCTCGCCGACCTCGACGACGCCGAACGCGCCGGGGTGCACCGCACGGATCTCCGGCTCGGCTTTCACCCCGAAGACCGGGAACCCGACGAAGACCGGGAACCCGACGAGGGGGAGCGCCGGTGCTGAAAGCGACACGTATCCGCGACCTGCTGGCCTTGGCGCTGCTCGCCGCGGTCGTGTCGTGGTTGCTGGTCCGCGTCCTGTACGGATCGCTGCCGCCGATTCCCGTCTACGCGGGTGCCTCGCTGTACCCGGTGGCAGTGCTCGAAGTGGTGCTGGCCTTCATGATCCGCTCGCGCGTCGGCAAGCGGGAGATCGGCGACGGGCCGCGCCAGCTGCATCCGATCACGGCGGCCCGCGCGGTCGCGCTCGCGAAGGCGTCCGCGCTCGTCGGTTCCGCGGCCTTCGGGGTCTGGGTGGGTTTCCTGCTGTACCTGCTGCCGCAGCGGTCGTTCCTCCAGGCCGCCTCCGAGGACACCGCCGGCGTGGTGGTCGGAGCGATCGGCGCCGTCCTGCTCGTCGCGGCGGCCCTGTGGCTCGAGCACTGCTGCAAGACGCCCGAGGACCCCGGCGAGCCCGCGACCTGAGATCCCCGCCATCGAGTCTCGGGGATCGCGCCCGGGACCAGTACCCTTGTCCGCATGGGCAGCTCGGGCCGGGACAGGAACGAACGTCGGCAATGGCGCAGCGCGAGTTCGATGATCGTCGCGGCGCTCCTCGCCCTCGCCATGGTGGCGTCGCTGTTCCTGGTCTTCAGTCAGAGCGTTCAGCTGCTGCGCGTCGGCATCGTCGTCGCACTGTGGGCCGCGACGATCGGGGCGATCGCGATGACGAAATACCGTCGCGAATCCGCCCTCGAGAAGGCCAAGGTCGAGGATCTCAAGACCGTCTACGAACTGCAGCTCGAGCGGGAGATCTCGGCGCGGCGCGAATACGAACTGACCGTGGAGCAGAAGGTCCGTTCGCAGATGAAGGTCGAGGCCGACGAAATGGCCCAGCTGCGTGCCGAACTCGCCGCGCTGCGCCGCAACCTCGAGATGCTGTTCGACGGACGCATGCCGGAGGACCGCACCGCGCTGAACGCCGTCGTGAAGCCTGTTCAGGAGATCGGGACGCGCCCGAATTCGTCACAGGTCAGTGCCCCGCGGCCGGCGGGTCCGGCGTTCGCATCCCCGGACGACGAACCGCTCACTGCGGAGACGACCGCGGTGACGTCGGATCCGGCCGACCCGCCGCACACGGCCGAACCGCCCAAGCCGACCGGAACGCCGAAGCCGACCGGAGCGCCGAAGCCGACCGGAGCGCCGAAGCCGCGGGTCGCGCCGTCCGGGCAGGAGAAGGGATCCGGGAAGGATCCGGATTCCCGTCCGGACGCGCCCGCTCCCGAAGGCCTGCACGAAGCGCCCGGTGAGTCCGCCGTCGTCCTGCCGGACGCACCTCCGAACGGGCGTCGAGCCCGCCGGCTCCGGGCCGAGGCGGCCGGTGAGGAGAGCGCGCAGCAGGGCCGCAGCGTCGCCGAGATCCTCGCGTCGCTGTCCACGGAGCGCTGATCGGGGACCTTTTCGACCCCGACCGGGAGTCTCTCCGGGGGTCGCCCGCCCTTGCGGTGAGGCGTAGATCACGCCCGGCACCCGTGGCCGACGCAGATCGCGCCGCGCTATTGTCGGGCAGAACGTCTGGTACCCGCCGAGCGGGACTGGAACGAACGAGAGGACTCCCGTGAATTCCTTCGGGATCACAAACGCGCCTGCCCCCGCACGCCTCACCGTCGGAATCGTCTCCGCCGGTCGTGTGGGCACCGCGATCGGCGCGGCACTCGAGAAGGTCGGCCACGTGGTCGTGGCCTGTTCTGCCGTGTCCGAAGCGTCCAAGCATCGGGCCCGGACCCGCCTGCCCGATTCCGAGATCCTGCCCGTCGACGTCGTCGCGGGCCGCTGCAACCTGCTGATTCTCGCTGTTCCCGACTCCGAACTGGCCGAGCTCGTCACGGGCCTCGCCGCGACCGGAGCGGTACCGCGGGGCACGATCGTCGCCCACACCTCGGGAGCCAACGGCATCGGGGTGCTGGCACCGCTCACCGAGCAGGGTGTGGTGCCGCTCGCGATCCACCCGGCCATGACGTTCACCGGCCACGACGAGGACACGGCCCGGCTGTCCTCCGCGTGCTTCGGGATCACCGCCGCCGACGACATCGGCTACGCGATCGCGCAGTCCCTGGTCCTCGAGATCGGCGGGGAACCGGTCCGGGTACGCGAGGACCTGCGCCCGCTCTACCACGCGGCGCTGGCCCACGGCAGCAACCACCTCGTCACCCTCGTCGTCGACGCCGTCGCGGCACTGCGCGTCGCGCTCGAGGGCCAGGAACTGCTCGGCCAGCAGCTCGTCGACGACGATCCCGGCGGGGTCGCCGAACGGGTGCTGCAGCCGCTGCTCGTCGCCGCTCTCGACAACGCGTTGCGTCGCGGTCCGTCGGCGTTGACCGGCCCGGTCGCGCGCGGTGACGTCGCGGCGGTCGCCACGCATCTGCAGGTGCTCGACGAGGTGGATCCGCGCATCGCCGCGGGCTACCGGGCACTGTCGCTGCGGTCGGCGCAGCGTGCAGGCTCGAAACCGGAGCTGATCGAGCTCCTCGAAGGGAATGATCACGGTGAGTGAAACGGGACGGGGCGGGTACGTGCGCGGTGAACTGACCGTGCATCACGATCCCGCTGCCTTGACGAAGGTGACCAAGGCGCTGCGCGGCGTCGGACGGACGGTCGCGCTGGTGCCGACCATGGGTGCGCTGCACTCCGGTCATCTGGAACTGGTGCGTCAGGCCAAGCTGACCGGCGCCGTCGTGGTCGTCTCGATCTTCGTCAATCCGCTCCAGTTCGGTGAGAACGAGGACCTCGACGCCTACCCCCGCACCCTCGACGCGGATCTCGCGTTGCTGCGCGAGGCCGGGGTCGAGCTGGCGTTCGTGCCGACCGTGTCGGCGATGTACCCGGAGGGGCGTCGCACGATGATCCACCCGGGTCCGCTCGGTGCGGAACTCGAGGGCGGCAGCCGGCCCACGCACTTCGCGGGCATGCTCACGGTGGTGGCGAAGCTGCTGCAGATCGTCGCGCCGAACACCGCGTACTTCGGTGAGAAGGACTATCAGCAGCTCGCGCTGATCCGGCAGATGGTCGCCGATCTGAACTTCGACGTCCGCATCGTCGGTGTACCGACGGTGCGGGAACAGGACGGGCTGGCCCTGTCGTCGCGCAACCGCTACCTCGACGAGACGCAGCGGCAGACCGCGACCGTGCTGTCCGCCGCGCTCGTCGCGGGGGCGCACGCGGCGGCCGGTGGCGCCGAGGCGATCCTCACGGCCGCCCGCGAGGTGCTCGCGTCCGCGCCGGAGATCGAGCTCGACTACCTCGAGTTGCGCGGTGCCGATCTCGGGGAGCCGCCCGAGCGTGGCGACGGCCGTCTGCTGGTGGCCGCGCGGGTCGGGACCACCCGGCTCATCGACAACGTCGGTGTCGCGATCGGCACCGGCTTCCTGGAACGGGCGACCGGACCGGTCGACCCGGCCGTCGACGACCTCCTGAATCGCTGAACGAGCAGAACCAGAACGACAAGAGCTGAGGCAATACATGTTTCGCACCATGATGAAGTCGAAGATCCACCGCGCCACGGTTACTCACGCGGACCTGCACTACGTGGGTTCGGTGACCGTCGACCAGGACCTGATGGATGCCGCCGATCTGCTCGAGGGCGAGCAGGTCTGCATCGTCGACATCGACAACGGCAATCGTCTCGAGACGTACGTCATCGCGGGCGAGCGCGGGTCCGGGATCATCGGGATCAACGGTGCCGCAGCACGTCTGGTGAGCCCCGGCGACCTGGTCATCCTCATCGCCTACGGAGTGATGAACGAGCAGGAGTGCAAGGACTACGCTCCGCGCGTGGTGTTCGTCGACGCCGACAACCGCCAGGTGGAGCTGGGCAGCGATCCGGCGCACGCCCCGGAGGGCTCGGGCCTGATCACCCCGCGCATGCTCGCCACCCTCGACTCCGGTTCGTTGGTGTAACGGTGCTGCTCGCCGTCGACGTCCGGAACACCAATATCGTTCTGGGTCTGTTCACCGGCAGCGGTTCGCACGCAAAACTGCTGCAGGACTGGCGAGTTCGCACCGACCCCCGGATGACGGGGGACGAGCTCGCGTTGCTGTTCCGCGGGTTGCTGGGTGAGGACGTCGACCGGGTCACCGCGGTGTCCGCGCTGTCGACCGTGCCGTCGGTACTCCGCGAACTGCGCGGCATGCTCGGCCGGTACTGGGCGGAGGTGCCGCACGTGGTCGTCGAACCCGGTGTGCGCACCGGTGTGCCGCTGCTCGTCGACAACCCCAAGGAGGTCGGCGCCGACCGGATCGTCAACAGCCTTGCCGCGCACCACTTCTACGGTGGTCCGTGCATCGTCGTCGATTTCGGTACGTCCACGTGCGTCGACGTGGTTTCCGGCAAGGGTGAGTTCCTCGGCGGTGCAATCGCGCCCGGTGTCGAGATCTCGATGGACGCGCTCGCGTCGCAGGGTGCGGCGCTGCGGAAGGTCGAACTCGCGCGACCGCGCGGGGTGGTCGGGAAGAACACCGTCGAATGCATGCAGTCCGGCGCGGTTTTCGGATTCGCGGGCATGGTCGACGGTCTCGTGCGCCGCGTGCGCGCCGAGGTTCCCGGATTCGACCGCGACGTCGTCGCGGTGATCGGCACGGGTGACTGCGCGCCGCTGATCATGCCGGAGGCGACGTCGATCGAGCATCACGAGCCGGATCTGACGCTCGAGGGATTGCGCCTGGTGTTCGAGCGGAACCAGGCCCGGCGTTCCGCACGTCACGGTTCTACGGGTTCCCCCACTCGCGAATCTGTGTAAGAATGGTCGCCGTGATCCGCTGCATGAACGCCCAGGAGTGTTGTCGAGGCTGACGTCCGCCTCGACCGATAACACATTCCTGGGAGTTTTCTCATGCGCGCTGCGCTTGCTGTTTCTGCACCTTTCATCGCTTCCCCCGCTTCGGATTCCGTCGGCTTTCTGCCGCTGACCACCGAGCGGACCTACCCCACGGAGCTCGCCGCCGCTGTTGCCCGCGGCGCCGTCGTCGTCGACATCCGCACCTCGGCCGAGCGCACCGTTCAGGGCACGCTTCCGGGTGCACTCGCGATCGACGCCGCGCTTCTGACCCGGCGTCTCGACCCGGCCGCCGGAGCCGAGAGCCTGGCGCTCGCCGTCGACCACGACGTCGAATGGGTCGTCGTTTCCGCGGACGGACCCGCCGCACACCGCGCGGTCGCGTCCCTGCAGGAGATCGGATTGCGCCGCGCGACCGGCCTCGTCGGTGGGTACGCCGCGATCAAGACGGCCGGTCTGGTCGACGCTGTCACTCGCGCGCAGCACATCGCGGAGGACGTGGCGCGCGTCACCGCTCACTGACCGCTTCTCTCTTCGGGCACTGACCTCGGGTTCCTCCGAGGAGGTCTGCGAATTCGTGCCTGCGGGTTCCGATAGTCTGGTTACCCGTGAGTGATGCCAGCGTTCAGCAGCCCGACGACACCCCCGAGCAGATCCGGGTCCGCCGCGAGAAGCGCGAACGACTCCTGGCGCAGGGCAAGGACGCGTATCCCG
>NZ_JADZGH010000198.1:21153-34334 GCF_015865005.1 Rhodococcus sp. CX | reverse complement strand
AGCTCGCGGTCGGCGCCCTGCCCGCGGTGGTCATGGTCGCCGGGGCGCCGCCGGTCTTGGCGTTGCGGTGGAATGCGGTGGTGTCGATCCGGTCGACGATGTCGATGACCGTCCACACGGGATGATCGGCGCCGAGCCAGTCGCGCATGTCCGGTGGGATCAGGAACTGTTGGTCGCGGTCGACGGGTCGATATCCTTTGGCCACCAACAGATTCTACACAAAGCCGCAGGTCGGCCCCGCCGCGTCACGGCGAGACCGACCCGCGATTCTGCAACAGCCCGTTGAAGGAGAATGTACCGCTCGCTCGGAAAACGGGGCTTCACCGGTCAGGTACAGCGGCGACGAACCGGTCAGGAATCGAGAAGCCGGGTCCGCCATGACTTCCTAGCATCGAAATCATGACGACGACCAACGCACCCACCACGTCCATCACATCCGTCACGATCGAGGTCGCCGACGTCGACGCCGCGCGTCGCTTCTACGAGGCGTTCGGGGTCGACGCCTACATCCGACTGCGGGAGTCCGCCGAGGACACCAGTGGTTTCAGGGGATTCACGCTGGCGCTCACGGTCTCCGGCCCCGCGACCGTCGATGCCTTCCTCGACGCCGCCGCCGATGCCGGCGCCGAGGTGATCAAACCGGCAGCGAAGTCCCTGTGGGGCTACGGCGGGACCATCCAGGCGCCGGACGGGACGATCTGGAAGGTCGCGACGTCGGCGAAGAAGGACACCGGTCCCGCCACTCGCAACATCGACGAGTTCGTCCTGCTGCTCGGCGTCGACGACGTGAAGGCCGCCAAGAAGTTCTACGTCGAGCGCGGGCTCGTGGCCGGCAGGAGCTTCGGTGGCAGGTACGCCGAATTCGCCTCCGACGCATCGAGTCCCGTCACTCTCGCACTGTACAAGCGCCGGGGTCTGGCAAAGCTTCTCGGAGTTCCGGCCGATGGGTCCGGTTCGCATCGCATCGTCATCGGCTGCACCGCAAAAGGATTCGTCGATCCGGACGGTTTCGTCTGGGAGGCTGTCGCGAGTTGAGGGCCTGCATCCGCGTGGCGGCCAGTCATCCGCCCTGGCGATTGTCACGGCGGATGACTGGTGGCCGAGCGGATATTCAGGTCTCAGGCTTCGTCGTTCTCGGCGGCGAGATCGATCAGCGTCTGCCGGAACCAGCGGTGCGCAGGTACCGCGTCGGTGCGATTGGTCCACGCCATGATCTCGGTGATCGGCTGCAGGCGCGGGACGGGTGGGTCGAGCAGCCGGATCCCGGCGGCGTCGCGAACCTGCCGGGCGAGACGCTCGTGCACCAGCGTTACGAGCCGGGTTCCTCGCAGCAGGAACGGTGCCATGCCGAAACCTGCTGTGATTTCGGTATTTCGGGGAACGCCGAGGAAGTCGAGCTGCATCTCCGACAGTGATCGGCGGTGCCCGGACGACGCAGCCAGATAGGGCAGGGTGCTGAACTGCTCGAGGGTGATATCCTCGCCCACCTCGGGATGATCCTTGTCGACGGCGACGACGTACCGGTCGCGGAACAGCCGGTGGTAGTGGAATTCGGTGTGCTCCTCGAACGCTTCCTGCGGCATGATCAGGAGATCTACTCTGTGCCTGCGTAATTGGTCGGCGAAGTCGTCGCCCGTCGGGTAGATGCGCAGCCGGATCCCGGGCGCTTCGATCGACAGGCGGGCGATGAGCGGCTGCAGGAACGTCATCGTCAGGTAGTCGTTGGCGATGATCGTGAACGTGTGCTCGGCGGTCGCGGGATCGAACTCGTTCCGGAGTGAGAGCACGTTCTCGATGCCGGTGAGAAGCTCGCGCACCGGTTCGGCCAGCGACTCGGCGAGCGGTGTCGCGACGAGGGTGCGGCCGTCCCTCGTCATGATCGGGTCGCCGAACAGTTTGCGGAGCCGATTCAGGGTCGACGACATCGCCGACTGGCCGACGGACAGGCGCTGCGCGGCGCGGGTGACGCTGCGCTCGGTCATGAGCATGTCGAAGGCGACGAGCAGGTTGAGGTCGACGTTGCGCAGATCCATGCGCCCACATTAATTGATTTCATCAATGTCGAACATCTCTAAAGATTGTTTGAACGCGGTGACTGGAGTCACTACTTTCGTCTGCAACGGCAACGGATACCCCACAACCCGGCGGTCCCGGCCATCTCAGAAGGAAGACATCGTGACGAAGCCCTTGATCACTCATCTGCGCCATGTGGCGATCGCGGCACCGGATCTCGACCGTCAGCTCGCGTTCTATCGCGACCTGTGGGGCCTCACCCACACCGAGTCCGACACCGGTATCCACTTCCTCGCGGCAGAGGGGTCGCCCGAGCAGTACGTCCTGCGGCTGCGCAAGGCCGACGAGAAGCGCCTGGACCTCGTGTCGTTCGGCGCTGCCTCGATGGAGGACGTGGACACCTTCGCTGCCGAACTCGCCCGCAAGGGTGTGCGAATCATCCACGAGCCCCGCAAGATCGACACTCCCGGCGGCGGCTACGGCTTCCGCTTCTTCGACGGGGACGGCCGTGTCGTCGAGGTCTCGTCCGACGTGGCGACCCGCGGCTTCCGGCCGATCGAGGAACGCGAATCGATCCCGGTTCGCTTGTCGCACTTCGTCGTCAACTCGGACAACCCGGAAGCGACCGTCGCGTGGTACGTCGAGTACCTCGGATTCAAGCTCTCGGACACGTTGTGTCTCGGCCCCCGTGGCGATTTCATGTGGTTCCTGCGCTGCAACGACTGGCACCATTCGTTCGCGGTCTCCCGTGCCCCGCACGTCGCGGTCAACCACATCTCGTTCGAGATGCGTGGCGTCGACGAATACCTGCGCGCTACCGGCCGGCTGCTCCGCGAAGGCGCCCAGAAGGTGTGGGGTCCGGGGCGTCACAAGGCCGGTGACAACACCTTCTCCTACTTCATGGACAAGGTCGGCAACTGCGTCGAATTCACGACCGAGCTCGAGACCGTGGACTGGGACCAGCACCACCCCTCGGTCTACGACGTGACCGTGCCCGACAACATCGACCAGTGGGGCACAGCGAATCTCATGAACGAGTTCGTCGCCAAACAGATGCACAACGACCCGGACCGCGGTGTCTTCGTCGCACCGCCGCTCTGACCCGCCACTCCGATCCACCTGCCCAAGAGGTCAACGATGACTACCACCCACGAACCCCACTCCGCGTTCGCGACCCCGCTCGACGCGCTGCTCGACCGGGTCGAGAAGGACATGCAGGACGATCTCGTGCCCGCCGAGATCTTCAACAACGACGAGGTGTTCCGCGCCGAGATGGAGCGGATCTTCACCACCACATGGGTTTTCGTCGCCCACGAGACCGAGATCCCGAACGCCGGTGATTTCGTGCAGCGCAAGATCGGCCTCGACCCGGTCATCGTGACCCGGGACGGCAAGGGCGGCATCAACGTTCTGTCCAACTACTGCCGGCACCGGGGTACCCAGGTCTGCCAGACCGACGCCGGCAATTCACGTTTCTTCACCTGCCCCTATCACGGCTGGACGTACGCCAACGACGGCAAGCTCGTCGGCACGCCACTTATGCACCGCGCCTACGGGCAGCCGCTCGATCCCGAGCAGTGGGGTCTCAAGCGGGCCGCGAAGGTGGCGACCCGCAACGGGTTCGTGTTCGCGGCGCTCTCCGACGACGTTCCGCCGCTGGACGAATGGCTCGGCGGCGCCGGCTGGATGCTCGACGTGATCACCCAGCTGCACCCGGACGGAATGCGGGTCGCGGGGCCGCCGGAGCGGTACATCGTCAACGGCGACTGGAAGACCGCGGGCGAGAACTTCGCCGGCGACGTCTACCACCTGCCGACGCTGCACACCAGCATCCAGGAAGTCGAGATGATCGAGGGGCTCCAGGGCACCTGCGAGATCGCCCGCACCTACGAGTTCGAGAACGGCCACACGTTCATCGGTCACGCCTGGACCGAGGCGATCGGCCCGTTCTTCACCCACTGGGGGTACGGCGCACTCGAGGGATACACCGAGCACTTCGACCTGTCCGGTTTCGACGAGACGCAGAAGTTCGTCGCCGAACACCAGCCGCCGACCGTCGGCACGATCTTCCCGAACCTCAGCTTCATCCGGATCTTCTCGCCGCTGCCCGACGGTCCGCCCGGGGTGTTCACGAGTTTCCGTCAGTGGCAGCCCGTTGCCCCCGGCAAGCTCGAACTGTGGAACTGGCAGTTCGTGTGGAAGTTCCAGGACGAGGAGTCCGCACAGCGCGACTACGTCGGCGGACAGTACTGCTTCGGTTCCGCCGGCCTCTACGAGCAGGACGACACGGTCGCGTGGGAAGGTGTCCAGCGCGCCGCGGCCAGCCCGTGGATGCGCAAGGAAGGCATGAAGTTCAACTACCAGCAGGGCAACAACTCGCCCGTCGACCAAACACCGGACCCCGATTGGAAGGGCCCCGGCATCCACCGCAACACCGGTTACGGCGAGCACGTGCAGTTCAACTTCCTGCGCCAGTGGCTGCGCACCATGAAGGGAGACCGGGCATGACCGCAACCACGAACACCGCCGCAACCACGAACACCGTGGACCACGCGACCTACACCGCCGTCGCGCAGTTCCTCGCCCACGAGGCGCGGTTGCTCGACGAAGGCCGCGAACAGGAGTGGTTCGAGCTGCTCGACGACGATCTGCTCTACACCGTGCCGTCCCGCCAGTCGACCGAGCCGCGCAGCGCGGAGATCAACCGCAACGCCTGGCGTATCCGCGACACCAAGGCGCACGTGCGGACCCGCATCGCCCGGCAGAACACCGGCAAGGCCTACTCGGAGGTGCCGCCGTCGCGCACGATGCGCCTCGTCGGCAGCATCGAGGTTGCCGCGACCACCGAACCCGACGTCGTGGAAGCGCACAGCTCCCTGCTGCTGTACCGCCAGCGCGGCATCGACGTGCACTTCGACCTGATTCCGTGCCGTCGAAACGACCGGATCCGGCTCACCGACGCAGGCCCGCGACTGCTCGCCCGCGAGGTGATCCTCACCGAGACCAGCATCAAGACAGCCAACCTGGGAGTGTTCCTGTGACCAGCGTGACCGTCGACCCCGGCCGATGCACCGCCTACGGCATCTGTGTCGGCATCCATCCCGACGTCTTCTCCATTCCCGCCGGCAGCCCGGTTGCCGTCGTCACCCGGGACGTCCTCACCGACGACGATCTCGAGGACGTGCAGGAGGCGATCCGCGCCTGCCCCGCGCAGGCCCTGACCCTCGTGGAGGACTGAACCATGAGCAGCTCCGGCGACAACACCGTCGTCATCGTGGGTGCCTCGGCGGCAGGCCTCTCCGCGGCGGACGGCCTGCGCGAGGGCGGCTTCACCGGACCCGTCGTCGTCCTGGACGCCGAGGCCGAGCCGGGCTACGACCGCCCGATGCTGTCCAAGGGGCTGCTCGCCGCCAAGGAGACCACTGCACCTGCGTCGCTGCGGACGCGGGAACAACTGGCGGAGAAGAACATCGAGATTCTCGGCGGCCACGGTGCCGTCGGTCTCGATATCGACCGCCGCCTCGTCGTCACCAACTGGGGCGAGGCGATCCCGTGGCACCGGCTGATCGTCGCCACCGGCGTCACGGCCCGCCCGGTCGTCACGACGTCCGGCATGGCTCTGCCGACGCTTCGGACCCGCGCGGACCTCGACACCGCCCGCGCGATCGCGACCTCCGGTAAACCGGTGACCCTCATCGGTTCCGGATTCATCGGTCTCGAGGTGGCCGCCGCGTTGCGCTCCCGCGGCGTGCAGGTGACCGTTGTCGGCCGCTGTGCGTTGCCGCTCGTCTCGTCGGTCGGCACGGAGGTCGCGCTCTGGCTGCGCGACCTGCACCTCGCGCACGGCACGAGGCTGGAGCTGGGCACCGGGATCTCCAGGGTCTCCGAAACCGGCGCCCGCTACGCCGTCCGTCTCGCCGACGGCCGGGAACTGCACGCCGAGACCGTGCTCGCCGGTGTCGGCAGCGACCCTGCCACCGACTGGCTCCTCGGATCGGGTGTGGATCTCGACGGCGGCGTGGTCACCGACTCCGCCGGTCGCACCAACGTTCCGGGGGTGTGGGCGGCAGGCGACGTCGCGAGCGTCCCCGACCCCTGCGGTGGTCACCTCCGTTTCGAACATTGGACCCACGCGATCGAGCAGGGCCGCCATGTCGGACTGAACATCGCCCGCGGCACCACCGATCCCTACACCGCGGTGCCCTATGTGTGGACCGAGCAGTACGGCCACACGCTGCATCTGCTCGGTGAGCGGCAGCCCGGCGACACCGACGTCGTGATCGAGGGCGACGTGGCCGCAGGAGAATTCGTGGTTGCACACGCCTCCGGCGGCGAACTGCACGGTGCCACGCTCTGCGGACGCATCCGCGCCCTGCGCACGTTCAAGAAACTCCTGCGCGCCGGCGCCACCCTCGACGACGCACTCGCCATCGCGACCCCCGCCTGACCTTCTCACCACTCCTGACTAAGGAACTCATCATGCAGATGCTCGACGACCACGTTGCCCTTATCGTCGGGGGCGGTTCGGGTCTCGGCCTCGGAATCGCCCGCCACTTCATCGGCGAGGGCGCCCGCGTCGCGATCTTCGAAATCTCCGAGAGCAAGTTGCTCGACCTGAAGGCCGAATTCGGCGACGACGTCCTGCTCGTCCAGGGCGACGTCACCAGCATCGACGACCTCGAGGCGGCCCGCGCCGCCGTCCTGGACCGCTTCGGCCGCATCGACTCGCTCATCGGCGCGCAGGGCATCTTCGACGGCAACATCCCGTTGCGCGACATCCCGACGGACCGCATCCAGAAGGTGTTCGACGAGGTGCTCCACGTCGACGTCCTCGGCTACATCTACGCGGCCCGCGTGTTCCTCGAGGAGCTGGAGAAGACCGGCGGCGCCATCGTGTTCACCTCGTCCACCGCGGCGTACGCGGCCGACGGCGGCGGCCTGTTCTACACCGCCGCCAAGGGCGCGGTGCGCAGCGTGATCAACCAGCTCGCTTTCGAATTCGCACCGAAGGTTCGGGTCAACGGTGTCGCACCGTCCGGTATCGCGAACAGCCAGCTGCAGGGTCCGCGCGCACTCGGACTGGAGAACAACAAGCAGTCCGACATTCCCGTCGAGGATTTCACCAACCAGTTCCTGTCGCTGACCCTCACGCCCACACTGCCGACACCCGAGGAGTACGCGCCGCTGTACGCGTACCTGGCGTCGCGGCACAACACGACGATGACGGGACAGACGATCATCGCGGACCAGGGCCTGTTCAACCGTGCCGTCATCAGCAACGGTGTCGCCGACCGAGTGGGGAAGTGACCATGTACCGCTACTTTCCGACCAACTATGTGTGGAGCCTGTCGGTCAGCATCGCGATGAACTGCGGCGGCCAGATCGGTGAGATCGACCAGATCTGCGCTCCGCTGGTCGACATCGCGAAGGACGGCGACGACGCCGGCACCGAGAAGTTCTTCCACTCCTGGTGCGACTTCGCCGATCAGCTCGTCCGTTACGCCGAACAAGATCTCGCCGAGGGACATCCGCTGTCCGCGGCAGCCCGCTACTCGCGTGCCTCGGTGTACTACCTTGTGGCAGAACGCATGCAGAGCCGGAACTACGGCCCGCGTCAGGAGGCATACCGCAAGTCCGTCGAGACGTTCGCGCTCGGCATCGAGCACGGGCGCGAACGCGCCGAGATCGTCGAGGTCCCCTACGAAGGCGCCTCGTATCCGGCGATCTTCATGCCCGGCGACGGCGAGCCCCCGGCCGGCGGCTACCCGGTGATGGTCTTCTGCAACGGCCTGGACTCGATGAAGGAGATGCTGTTCCGTCTGGGCCTCCCTCGCGAACTCGCGCGCCGCGGCATTGCGACGCTGTGCGTCGACCAGCCCGGCACCGGTGCGTCGCTGCGGGAACGCGACATGCCTGCGATCCACGACAGCGAACGCTGGGCGAGCGCGGCGGTCGACTACCTGGAAACCCGTGACGACGTCGAAGCGTCCCGCATCGGCATGAGCGGCGTGTCGCTCGGTGGTTACTATGCGCCGCGCGCAACGGCTTTCGAGAAGCGATTCAAGCTGTGCGCGGTGTGGGGCGCCAACTACAACTGGGGTGAACTCCAGAAGCGCCGCCTGCAACGCGAGGGCGAGAACCCGGTGCCGCACTACTGGGATCACGTCCAGTGGGTGTTCGGCAAGGACTCCCTCGACGAGTTCATGGCGTTCGCGCCGAAGATGACCCTCGAGGGTGTCGTCGACAAGATCACCGTGCCCTTCCTCGTCACCCACGGCGAGGACGATCGGCAGATCCCGATGGAGTTCGCCGTTCCCGAGTACGAGAACGCGGTGAACAGTCCGGACCGGCGCTTCAAGATCTTCACCCGAGCCGAGGGTGGCTCGTCGCACGCCGGTGCCGACAACGAGGCCGTGCCCGCGAACTACATCGCCGACTGGGTCGCCGACCGGCTCTGACGCATCACTTCCTCACGAGATCGAGAGTTACGCATGACCACCACCACCTCCACCGGCTGGACGATCGGTACCGATGTCGGCGGCACCTTCACGGACCTCTGGCTCCGCTCACCCGAAGGGCAGTCCTGGGTGTGCAAGTCGCCCACCACCGCCGACGTCGTGACCGGTGTCGTCAACGCCGTCCACCTGGCCGCCGAGACCGTGGGGCTCGATGTTCGCGATCTGTGCTCGCAGACAACACGTTTCGGTCACGGCACGACGGTGGGCCTCAACGCGCTGCTCACCGGCCGCACCGCGAGGACCGGGTTGATCACCACCGCCGGGTTCGGGGACGTCCTCGAGATCGGCCGGTTGCGGCGTGGCACCGCAGGTCTGCAGGGCCTGGACCTGGGCGACTACCACCTGCGCGGCCAGGTGCCGCCGCTCGTGCCGCGCACGCAGGTCGTCGAGATCGACGAACGTATCGATTCCGACGGCATCGTCCGGACCGCCCTGGACGAGGAATCGGTGCCAGCGGCGATCGGGCGGCTGCGGGAACTCGATGTCGAGGCGGTCGCCGTGTGCCTGCTGTGGGCCACGGAGAACCCTGCCCACGAACTCGCCGTCGCCGAATTGATACGACGCGAGCTTCCCGGGGTGTTCCTGTCGCTCTCGCACGAGATCGCGCCGTCGGTGGGGGAGTACGCGCGGGCATCGACCACGGTCGCGAACGCGGCACTCGGACCGATTGCCGGGCACTATCTTTCACGCCTCGAAGAAGAGCTGTGGGCACTGGGCATGACCGCGCCGATCATGATGACCACGAGCGCGGGCGGGGTGGTGCCGGCGCGGACCGTGACCGAGCGCCCGGTCTCGAACCTGCTGTCCGGTCCCGCCTCGTGTGTGGTGGCGGGCCAGAAGATCGGTGCCGAACTCGGTGCGCCCAATGTCCTCACGATGGACGTGGGCGGCACCAGTTTCGACGTCGGCGTCGTCGTCGACGGGGTCGCGCTGATGAGCGACGAGGTGACGTTCGGTGGTGCGGACATGCGCGTACCGAGCATCGATATCGCATCGATCGGTGCCGGTGGCGGGTCGATCGCCGCGGTCGAGGGCGGGGTCCTGTCCGTGGGACCGCGCAGCGCCGGTGCCGAACCCGGCCCGGTCTGCTACGGCAAGGGCGGTACCGAACCCACCACCACCGACGCGGATCTGGTGCTCGGTGTGCTCGATCCGGCGCAGTTCGGCAGCGGCGGAATCGTTCTCGACCGGGCCGCGGCGATCGAGGAGAAGGTGGGCAGACCGCTCGGCCTGTCCGCGGTCGAGGCCGCTCGGGCGATTCGGGTCGTCTTTGACAACGCCATGGCCGATCTGCTGCGCGCCGTCACGATCGAACGCGGCCACGATCCCCGCGAATTCACCCTCGTCGCCGGAGGCGGCAGCGGCCCGTCCCACGCCTGGGCGCTGTGCCGTGAGACCGGGCTCTCCGGGTTCGTCGTGCCGCCCACCGCGACCGCGGCGTCGGCGTTCGGTGCCGGCACGTCGGATCTGAAGACCACCGCCTCGCGCACGTCCTACCGCCGCATCCTGCCGGAAGTGGGGGCGAGCGACGAGGACACCAAGGTGATCGTGTCCGCGCTCGCGGAAACCCGTGAACGCGCCCTCGCCGCCATCCCCGACCCGGACGGCAGCACCGTCACCGACATCGCGTCGGTCCGCTACTTCGGGCAGGCCCACCACCTCGACATCCCGCTTCCGGAACATGTCGACACCGACGCGGTCGCCGCACTCCTGAACGACTTCGAGCGCGACTACGAGCAGTTGTGGGGCAGGGGAGCAGGTTTCAAGGAAGCCGGGTTCGAGATCCTGTCGGTGCGGTCGGTCGCTGCACTGCCTGCCACGAACATCGCCGGTGCCGGCACCGGGGACCTGTTCGAGAAGGCCGGCACCCGTCCCGTCGTGTTCGACGACGCGAACAACCCCGACGACACCGCCGTCTACGAGGCGCGGTGGCCGGCGGCGGATCAGGAACTCTCCGGCCCCGCCCTCGTGTCGCTCCCCGGCTGCGTCGTGGTGATCCCGCCCGGCGCCACGGCGACCACCGATGCTCTCGGCCAGATCCACGTGAAAGTGAACCAGTGATGACCGCCATGATCGACGCCGCACCCGTTTCGCTGGACGGCGCCAGCACCGACCCCGTCGTCCGGCAGGTGGTCCGCTCTCGGCTCATCGCCATCACCGACCAGATGCGCCTGGCGTTGCAGTCGGTGAGCGGCAGCCCCACCGTCACCGAGGCGAGCGACTTCTTCACCGGAATCTACCTGCCCGACGGCGCTTTCGTGACCATGGGCCACCAGGTCACGTTCGAGGCACCGCCGGTCGGCTCGCTCATCCGGCACCTGCTGGCGAAGGGCGTGAAACTCCAGGACGGCGACCGCATCATCGGCAACGACCCGTTCGTCGGTGCACTGCACCAGAACGACGTGCAGATGTGCGCGCCGCTCGTCGTCGACGGCGAGCTGCTCGGCTGGGCCGGTGTCATGGCCCACGAAACCGACCTCGGCGGAATGGATTTCGCGTCCTGGTCGCCCAAGGCGACCGAGGTGTGGCAGGAGGGCCTGCGCATCCCCGCCGTCAAGCTCGTCGACGGTGGTGAACTCCGCGAGGACGTGCTCGACATGATCCTGACCGCCTCGAGGTTGCCCGCGCAGGTCGGTCTCGACATCCGCGCATTCATCGCGACCCTCAACGTCGCCGCGGACCGGCTCACCGAACTGTCCCGCCGGTACGGCAAGCCCACGGTGCTGTCGGTGATGCACGCGATGGTCGACGATGCGGAAGCGCTTGTCCGGGAACGTCTGCGCGAGCTGCCCGACGGTGTCGTGCACACCCGCGACTTCCTCGAGCACGACGGCCACGAGAACATCCTGTACGTCGTCGACTGCGTGCTCACCAAGCGTGGCGATTCGCTGCACTTCGACTTCTCCGGATCGTCCGGCCAGGCACAAGGTTTCGTGAACTGCTCCCGCGCCGGTCTGGCCGGTGGTGTCGCCGGTGCGGTCATCCCGACCCTCGGATTCGGGATCCCGTGGAACGAGGGCATGTTGCGCCCGGTGGAGATCTCCGCCCCGGACGGTCTCGTGTGCACCGCGGTGCCGCCGGCGCCCGTCGGCTCGGCCACGGTCGAGGCGGTGTGGACGGTGAGCAACGTCGTGTCCGCCGCGCTGAACCGGCTGCTGCTCGCCTCCCCGAAGTACGCGCACCGCGCGCAGGCCGTCAACAGCGGCACGATGGCGACGTTCAACCTGTCCGGTCGCGACCGTCACGGCAAGGTGTTCGGCCTGCACCTGATGGACCCGCTCGCCGGTGGCTTCGGTGCGTTCTCCGACCACGACGGCCAGAACGCCGCCGGGCCCATCAACGCGCCCTGCCCGTCCATCGCCGACGTCGAGGTGAACGAGCAGAAGAACCCGCTGTTCTACCACTACCGGAGGCTCGCCCCCGACACCGGCGGCGCCGGTCGCCGCCGGGGTGGACTGGGCGCCGAGGTCGGCCTGACCGTGTCGGTGCCGCAGGCCGAAGCGCTCGTCATGACGCACGGCGCCGAGGTCCCCAACTCCGCCGGTATCGGCGGCGGCCTGCCCGGTGGCCTGATCCACCAGCGGTTCCGCAGGTCCGGTGAGGAGTCGGTGAACCTCGGACCGAAGCCCGGTTCCTTCCCGATCACCCCCGACGACCTGTTCGAGGTGACATGGCAGGGCGGCGGCGGCCTCGGCGACCCGCTCGACCGCGACCCCGCGGACGTGCTCGCCGACGTCCGCTACGGCGTCGTCGGTGCGGTCGCCGCGCTCGAAACCTACGGCGTGGTGCTCACCGACGACGGCGTCGACGAGACCGCCACGGCGGCCGCCCGTCGCGGCATCCGCGCGGCCCGGCTCGGCGTCGACCCCGCGACCCTCACCGATCCCGCCCCGGTCACCGACGATCCCACGATCGATGGTGTCAAGCTCGCCGACCGTCTCGTCGCGGTGCGAGATGCGGACGGGCAGTGGGAGGTTCGCACCCTCGACGGCGCGGTCCTGTCCCACGGATCGACCCGGTGGCGCGAGGGCGCGCACCGCTTCGCCATGACGCTCCCGCCGGCCGTGGGGGACGAGCTGCACTCCGATCTCGCGATCACGGGCTGGGCCTGCCCGAGGACCGGGGCTCTGCTCGCCGTCGACGTGCACCTGCGCAGCGAGGACCCGTTCCACGACCTCGATCTCGATGTGACTTCGCTCGAAGGAGACGCCCGATGACCCGGAAAGTGATTCTCACCGTCGCGCCCACGGGCGGGATGGCCACCAAGGAACAGTCGCCGCACCTGCCGGTCACGCCTCAGGAGATCGCCGACGACGTCGCCCGGTGCTGGGAAGCCGGTGCGAGCGTGGTCGCCGTGCACGCCCGTCGGGCCGACGGCCTGGCCACGTGCGACCCGGACGTCTACTCCGAGATCAACACCTTGATCCGCGAGCGCACAGACATCGTCATCAACAACTCGACCGGTGGAGGCATCCACGGTGATCTGCCGATCCGGCTCAACGACGACCTGTGGGAACTCGACTGGAACGAGCGGATCAAGGGTATCGAGGGCGTCGGCTGCGAGATGGCGACACTCGATTCGCACACCATCACCGCGAGCTTCGAAGGTCGCGAGCACCTGGTGACGACCACGCCGAAGCGGTCGCGCTG
>NZ_JADZGH010000198.1:20861-21143 GCF_015865005.1 Rhodococcus sp. CX | reverse complement strand
TACTCGCACGGTCGCCTGGCGACGAACCTCGAACTCGTCGAGCGCGCGGTCCGGATCATCACCGAACTCGGCTACGAACTCGCCACCCCGGCGGAGGCTCGCGACATGCTCGGCCTGCCACAGCTCGATTCGGTGCCGACATGAGCGTGTACCGATCGCGCGGCGTGGTCCGGTTCTCCGAGACCGACGCCTCGGGCCGATTCCACTACACCGCCGCCCTGAAGTGGGCGGAAAACGCCGAGCACGAGTTGTATCGCGCCGCGGGAGTGCCGATCGTCGGCT
>NZ_JADZGH010000198.1:14054-20851 GCF_015865005.1 Rhodococcus sp. CX | reverse complement strand
GCTGGCCGAGCAGATGGCCGCGCGCGGCATCAAACCCGAGTGGGAGGTGTTCAACCTCGGGCACATCCTGTCGGACTTCACGACCTTGACCGCCGAGGGTCTGGACACCGCGCCGTACTACTGCAACATCGTGCTGGGTGGACACCGCGCCTTCCAGGGCGGCCTGCCGTACACCCCGAAGATCCTGCAGATGCTCGTCGAGCATCTGCCCGAGGGCACGGTGTGGGGTGTGTCCGGGATCGGACCGACCCAGTTGCCGGCGACCACGCACGGTCTGCTGCTCGGCGGGCACATGCGGGTCGGTCTCGAGGACAACCTCTACTACTCGCACGGTCGCCTGGCGACGAACCTCGAACTCGTCGAGCGCGCGGTGAGCGCGACATTCGAGCGGCCCTTCGTCGACGGCGACGAGTACGTCGTCGAACTCGAGGTGGAGAAGCTGGGGAACAGCTCGATCGTCTTCGCGTGGCGCATCCTCAGCGGTGACGCTGTCGCGGTCACCGGCTCCCACACCGTGGTTCACCTCGACGAGGAGGGCCGCCCGTCGCCCGTACCGGAACCGTTGCGGGCCACCTTGAACGAGCTCTGCGTATCCGCGTCGAGCCCAGTCATCCGCTGAGACGATCGCAGGGAAGTTCGACTGGGGGCCGAGCGGATACGCGAGAGTTTCGCTCTGCGGTCGGTAGCGTGCCGGGTACAGGACCATTCGAAAGGGAGATCCGGTGCCTCAACTGCTGCACATCGATTCCTCGGCCGATGTGAACACGTCGGTCTCGCGCGCGCTCACCGGGCTGTTCGCCGAGACGTGGCGGGGTCTCGGCGACGACCACACCGTCGTCCGCCGAGATCTGCACCGCGAGCCGCTGCCGCATCTGACCGACGCGGGCCTGCACTACGCGGCGCGTCTGCGCGTGGACGGCGAAGCCCCCGACGCCGCGGCGGAGAAACTGCAGGCCGAGCTGATCGCGGAGGTCGCGGCCGCGGACGTCGTCGTGATCGGTGCACCGATGTACAACTGGTCGCTGCCGTCGACGCTGAAGGCGTGGATCGACTACATCCACGTTCTCGGAACCACGGTTCCGTTCGACAACCCGGACCGCCCGTTCGCAGGCAAGCCCGTCGTGATCGTGTCGAGCCGGGGCAACACGTACGCGCCCGGCACGCCGGGGAGGGCACCGACCACACGGTTCCGCCGCTGCAGCAGGTTCTCGGTGTGTCGCTGGGAATGGCCGTCGAGGTGGTCACCGCCGAACTCACTCTCGCCGACCGGCTGGCACCGCTCGCTCCGCTTGCCGGGCAGGCGAAGGAAAGCCGCTCCGCCGCAGAGGAATCCGTGCGCACCCTGGCGATCGAGCTGGGTTCCCGGGCGTGACGCTGTCCGGTTCGGGACGTCCGGCGCCGGTGGACCGGACACGCCCGGCCGGAGATTTGCCGAACCCCCTCGTATCGGGTGTGATCGAAGTGGGTACTACGCCGAGGCGGGTCACCGTCGCGGCGCGCCCGAAAAGGAGGGATAACCATGCAGGTCCAGCTCAACAAGGACGGCAATATCCAGGTCGACGAGGACATCGTCCGCAGGCTGGAAGGTGAAGTGGAGTCCGCTCTCGAGCGCTTCGGCGATCGGATCACCCGCGTCGAGGTCCATCTCGGCGACGAGAACGCCGCGAAGACCGGCGTCGACGACAAGCGCTGCGTGCTCGAGGCCCGCGTCGCAGGTCAGCAGCCGATCGCGGTCACCCACCACGCCGGTTCGGTGAAGGAAGCCTTCGACGGTGCCGTCGGCCGCCTGCAGAAGCAGCTCGACTCCCGGCTCGGTCGTTCCGGCAACCACAAGGGTGGACCGTCCATCCGTCACATGCCGGTCGACAAGGACGCACTCTGATCCGACGACCGCGCTCACCGCGCGCGACGACGATCGCCCCACCGCACACAGCGGTGGGGCGATCGTCGTTCCGGGTCCGGCCGGAAGCCGGTCACTGCTGGGGCTGTTCGTCCTGTTTTTCCCGGCGAAGGTCGCGGGGCGGGATCGAGAACGGGGAGTGTGCCGCGGCGCCCCCACCGATCGGTCCGTGTCCGACGACGCCGTGCTCGTACGCGGATTCGGCGTGCAGGGCGAGGTCGATACCCGTCGACTCGGCCTCCTTGTCCACCCGGAACCCGAAGAACCGGTCGATCGTCTTGCCCAGGATGTAGGTGACCCCGAACGCATAGAGGCCGACCACCGCGACCGCGAGGATCTGCTTGCCGAGCTGGGCGAGGCCGCCGCCGTAGAACAGGCCGGTCGGGCCGTCGGTCATCACCGCGGTCGCGAGCAGTCCGATGAGGATGGTGCCCACGATGCCACCCATGAGGTGCACGCCGACGACGTCGAGCGAGTCGTCGTAGCCGAGCCTGAACTTCCAGCCCACCGCGAACGAGCAGACCACGCCCGCAACCGCGCCGACGACGACCGCGCCCATCACCCCGACGGTGCCGCACGCCGGGGTGATCGCGACCAGACCGGCGACGACGCCGGAGGCCGCACCGAACGTGGTGGGGTGTCCGTCGCGGCGCTGTTCGACGAACAGCCAGCCGAGCATGCCGGTGCAGCCCGCGACGAGCGTGTTGAGGAAGATCGCGGCGGCCTTGCCGTCTGCTGCCAGCGCCGAGCCCGCATTGAATCCGAACCAGCCGAACCACAGCAGGCCGACGCCGAGCAGCACCAGCGGAAGATTGTGTGGTCGCATCGAATCGAGTTTGAAACCGAGACGCGGGCCGAGAACCATGGCCAGTGCCAGGCCGGATGCGCCGGAGACGATTTCGACGACGAGCCCGCCCGCGTAGTCCAGTGCGCCGAGCCGCGCGATCCAGCCGTCCGGTCCCCAGACCCAGTGCGCCACCGGCACATATACGAGCAGGGACCAGACCGGCACGAACAGCATCCACGCGGAGAACTTGGCGCGGTCGGCGATCGCGCCGCTGACGAGTGCCGCGGTGAGGATCGCGAAGGTGAGCTGGAACGTGGCGAACAGGATCTCCGGGATCTGACCGTGGACGGTGGTCGGGGAGATGCCGCTCATGCCGAGATGGGAGAGCCCGCCGAGCAGGCCGCCGCCGAGGTCGTCGTCGAAGGTGAGGCTGTAGCCGGCGATCAGCCAGGTCACCGTCACCAGCGGGATCGAGACGAAACTCATCATGATCATGTTGAGCACGCCGGTGGACCGCACCATGCCGCCGTAGAACAGCGCGAGACCCGGGGTCATCAGCAGGACGAGGGCGGTGCTTGCCAGCAACCACGCGGTGGCACCGGCATCGATTGTCGAGGGCACGAGCGAATCTCCTCACGGGCACTGAATCTCAATGCACCGGGATTCGACGATCCGACCGTGGCGTTTCCTCCGAGGGGCAGTGGTGTTGCGAACGCGTTACGGAAATCTCACCCGCCGTATTTATGTCCGTTATGCGTCGTCCGACGCTTTCGGAGCGGGGCCTTCGGCGAGGAGCAGGTAGAGCGCGCGTCGCGCGTCGGCCAGGATGTCGCGGGCCGCGGCGATCTGTTCGTCGGTGCCGCTGACGGCGACCGAGCGTGCGGCGTGATGGACCTCGGCCAGCGCGCTCCGCAGATCGGGCGTGTCCGCCGAGGTCGCGAATCCCGCGAACGGGTCGGTGACCGCGGAGGCCGGGTCTTCGAGGTAGCGGCGTCCGGCGTCGGTGAGCGAGGCGAGCTTGCGTCCGCCGTCGACCTCGACGTGGACGAGGCCTTCGTCCTCGAGCTGGGAGATGGTCGGGTAGATCGCACCCGGGCTGGGACGCCAGGTTCCGCCCGTGCGCTCGGTGATGGCCTGCATCAGCTGGTAGCCGTGCATGGGCTGCTCGGCCAGCAGGATCAGGGTGGCGGCGCGGACGTCGCCGCGCTGGGCGCGCCCGCGATGGCGTCGGCCGCCCCGGGCCTCTCCGCCGCCGCGATGCGGGCGGGGTCCGCCGAAGGGATGCTCGCCGCGCCGGGGTCCGTCGCCGCGGCGCCGGCCGCGGTGGAATTCGCCATCCGGGGTGCTGTGTCGGCGCTGTCCGCCGAAGTGTGGTTCGTTGCGCATTGTGTACGCCCTTTCTGTTTGTTCGACACCATCAAGATAGAACGCGATATATCGTTAAAGCAAGCGTCGAGAGTGTGTGGTCTCGATCACGGACCGTCTCCACCTGCCCGGACCGCCCGGTGGCGACCACTCGGCCCTCGTGTCGGAGTGCGCCGGTAGTCTCGGCGCGTGGCCCTGTACCGGAAGTATCGACCGGCGACCTTCGCCGAGGTGGTGGGGCAGGAGCACGTCACCGAGCCCCTCAGCACCGCCCTCGACACGGGACGTATCAATCACGCGTACCTGTTCTCCGGGCCGCGCGGTTGCGGCAAGACCTCGTCGGCGCGCATCCTCGCGCGGTCCCTGAACTGCGTGGAAGGTCCGACGTCGACGCCGTGCGGGGTCTGCGCCTCGTGTGTCGCGCTCGGCCCCGGCGGAGGCGGCAACCTCGACGTCATCGAACTCGACGCGGCCAGCCACGGCGGTGTCGACGACACCCGCGAACTGCGCGACCGCGCGTTCTACGCCCCGGCCGAGTCCCGGTATCGCATCTTCATCGTCGACGAGGCGCACATGGTCACCACGCAGGGCTTCAACGCCCTGCTCAAGATCGTGGAGGAACCGCCGGAGCACCTGATCTTCGTGTTCGCGACGACCGAACCGGAGAAGGTGTTGCCGACCATCCGGTCGCGCACCCATCACTACCCGTTCCGGCTGCTCGCGCCGACCGCGATGCGCGGGTTGCTCGAGCGGATCTGCACGCAGGAGAACGTGCCCGTCGAGGACGCCGTGTACCCGCTGGTCATCCGGGCCGGCGGGGGGTCGCCGCGCGACTCGCTGTCGGTGATGGACCAGTTGCTCGCCGGATCCGGGCCCGAAGGCGTGACCTACTCGCGCGCGCTCGCGCTGCTCGGTGTCACCGACGTCGCGCTCATCGACGAGGCCGTCGACGCGCTCGCGGTCGGGGACGGGGCGGCACTGTTCGGCACCGTCGAGAAGGTGATGGACGCGGGGCACGATCCGCGGCGCTTCGCGGTGGACCTGCTCGAGCGCCTGCGGGACCTGATCCTGCTCCGCTCGGTGCCCGACGCCGCCGACCGCGGTCTCGTCGACGCGCCGGGCGACATCCTGGACCGGATGCGCGACGAGGCCGACCGGATCGGCCCGGCCACCCTCACGCGATACGCCGAGATCGTGCACGCGGGTCTCGGGGAGATGCGCGGCGCGACCGCGCCGCGCCTGCTGCTCGAGGTGATGTGCGCGCGGATGCTGCTGCCGGCCGTGTCCGACGCGGAAACCGCTGTGCTGCAACGGCTCGAACGACTCGAGCAGGGATTCGTCCCGGCGGCGGGTGCTGCGGCCCCGGCCGGTGCTGCGGCCCCGGCGGCCGCGCCGCGCCCGGTGCCGGAACCGGCGGTCGCGCCGATCGCACCCGACGAACCCGCCGCCCGGTTCCAGCGGCCGTCGCAGCGGCGTGCGATGGAACAGGCAGCGCCCGCACCGCAGGCGGAGCCTGCACGTCCGGCACCGCAGGCGGAGCCTGCCAATCCGGCGCCGCAGGCGGAGCCTGCCAATCCGGCACCGCAGGCAGAGTCTGCCGCGGTGACACCTCCGGAACCGGTGACACCCGAACCGGCGCCGGTCCCCGAACCGGCTGCGCGTCCGATCGAATCGAAAACTCCCGAGCCCGCGCCGGTTTCGCCGCCACAGCCGGCCCGCGCCGTCGCCGACCGCGGCGAACCGGAGCCGGAACCCACGCCGAAACCCCAGCCCGCCGCGCCGCCGCAGCCGGCGTCGGGTCCCGACGCCGCGGGCCTGCGCGCGGTGTGGTCGGAGGTGCGCGCGAAGGTGCGTGCCCGCAGCCGCACGGTCGAGGTCATGCTGTCCGGCGCGTCGGTGCGCGACGTGGAGGGCACGCGCGTGGTCCTCGTCCACGATTCGATGCCGCTCGTGAAGCGTCTCGCGGAACCGCGCAATGCCGGTGTCGTCGCCGATGCGTTGCGTGAGGTGTTCGGCGTCGATTTCGAGGTCACGTGTGTGCACGGGTCGGCCGCTCCGGCGCCCGTGAAAGCCGCTCCCGTGCAGCAACAGTCGCGGCCGAACGGGCAGCCGAGGTTCTCGAGGCCGAGCCAGGCCAATCGTGCCGCGGCCCAGCCGCGTCCCGACGAGCAGAAGGGTCCGGGTCCGGCCCGCCCTGAGCAGCCGGGGCCGAACTACGACGACATTCCGCCTCCGGAAGCACCGGATCTTCCGGACGATCCCGGGCCGGAAGGGGCGTACGACGCTCCGCCTCCGGACCCGTCGGCGGTGACGGAGGCCGACGTCGAGGAGATGTTCGCCGAGGCCGCGACCCCGGGCGATCCGTCGACTCGTCGCGACCCCGAGGACGTTGCCCTCGAACTGCTGAAGGACATCCTCGGCGCCAAGCGGATCGAGGAGAAGTAGCGACCCGCTCAGGGCACGATCACGGCGGTGAGCGCGATCTCGACGGGTGCACCTCCGGGCAGCGAGTACACCCCGATGGCGCTGCGGGCGGGCAGGTTCTCGGCTCCGAGTTCCTGCTCGACGACCTCCGACGCGCCGTCCGCGACCGTGGACAGCGCGGTGAAGCCCGGCGCTGCCGCGACATACACCACCATCTCGACGGGACGAAAGCGTGTGCCGGTAGGCAGCGCCGAGCGCACGGCGGCGAGCGCGTTGCGGACGGCGAGAGCCGCGGCAGCCTGCGCGTCCTCCGGGGACACC
>NZ_JADZGH010000198.1:12718-13859 GCF_015865005.1 Rhodococcus sp. CX | reverse complement strand
CCGCGGCGACATAGCGCCCCTGGGGTGCCGGAGCCGAAACGGACAGAACAGCATCGTTATTCGACACCGAGAGCCACTCCTTCCTGCCGAGGATCGCTACCGCCGAGCATCACTCCGCGCTCGTCGAGCGAGACGATCTGTGCGCTGCCTTCGGCGCCGAACGCGTCGAGCACCGATACCCGATGACCCTTGTCGGACAGCGCTCGGCGCACGGACTCCGGAACAGTTGCTTCGATGCGCAACTCCGTCGGTGCCCTGAGGGTGTTCGCGTCGGAGCCGGGGTAAACCGTGAAGCGCGGCGCCGACACGGCCTCCTGCGGATCGAGTCCGTGGTCGAGCAGGTGCGAGAGCAACTGCATGTTCCACTGCACCTGACCGTCGCCGCCCGGGGTGTTGCCGACGTGCCGCAGTTCGCCGGCCGCGTCGGTGACGATCCACGCGTTGAGCGTGTGCAGGGGTTTGCGTCGCGGCGCGACCTCGTTGGGGTGCCCGTCGATCAGGTACGCGCCGCGTCCGAGCCGGTTGTTGAGCACGATGCCGGTGCCGGGCACGGTGAACTTCGCGCCGAACGTGAAGGCGAGGGAATGGATGAACGAGACGGCGCGACCGTCCGCATCGACGGCGACCAGCGACGTCGTATCCCCACCCGCCACAGCGAAAGATCCTACAGGTTCGCGTGATTCGAGACGCGTCCGGCCAGCGGCGATGTTGCCGGGGTCGAGAGCGCGTGCCGCCCCGTCGTTGTCGGACGAGCACCAGCGCAATCGGTCCTCGAACGCGATCGCGGCGGCCCGGGCCATGCGATCGATCGCCTCGGAGCCGAGCAGGTCTTCGGATCCCAATGCCCCGTCGCACAACGCGGCCTGTTGCAGCACCATCCATCCCGGAGTCGGCAATGGGGTCTGGTGGACGGTTGCCCCCGCATAGGTTCCGGTCAGTGCGTTCTCCACGGGAACCGTTGCACACTGCTGCCATTCGTCGCCCGTGAACGGGGCACCGGCCGCCCGCACCGCATCGACGCATCGTTCGGCGAGGCTGCCGGTGTAGAAGGAAGCGGGATCGTGGGCAAGTGCACGAATCGTGCGCGCGAGGTCGGCTTGCGGAAGCCGGTCGCCGACACGCGGAACCGCACCGCGCTTCG
>NZ_JADZGH010000198.1:0-12708 GCF_015865005.1 Rhodococcus sp. CX | reverse complement strand
GGCCGCGTTCGGCGATACGCGCGGCGGGTTCCCACAGCTCCGGCAGCGCTCTGCTCGCCCCCTGCGCGTGCAGTGCGGCCAGGGCGGCCGGTGCACCCGGCACCGCCACGGCCAGCGCCCCGTCGAGGGGAATCGCATCGAAGCCCCGGTCCCGGTAGAAACCGGTTGTGCCGCCGTCCGGTCCGTAGCCGCTGCCGTTAACCGTCCAAACGGCGCCGTCGGGTTCGCGCACCACCGCGAACGCATCACCGCCGAGTCCACATTGCCCGGGCAGCGTCAGCCACGTGACCGCGGCCATCGCGAGCGCCGCGTCGACCGCGTTGCCGCCGTCGGCGAGTACGCGCGCTCCTTCCTGGCTCGCGAGGGGATGGCTCGACGCGACCATCCCTCCGGTCGCGAGCGTCGGCGGCCGGCGGTTCATGCCGACCTCTTCCGGCGCCGGCGCGGACCCTCCGGGGGTTCGTTCGGGTCGATGCCCACGAAGATCTCGCCGTCGCGCTCCTCGCACGGGTAGGTCTTGATCGGCTCGGTTGCCGGCGGGCAGATCGGCTCCCCGGTTTCGAGGTCGAAAGCGCTTCCGTGGCAGGAACATCCGATACCGTCCTGGACCAGCTTGCCGGACGAGAGCAGACAGTCCAGGTGGGAGCAGTAGTTGGATGTCGCGTATGCCTTCCCGTCCAGCCGGGAGATGGCGAATTCGTATTCGCCGGCGTAGAACCGGCGGACGATACCTTCGGTCACCTGCCCGGAACGGGCCACTCGCTTGAACTCCATGGTCTTCCTCCAGGCATCTGTGGGTGAAAGCCGGACGACGGTCAGGCTTCGGGGGAGAGGTACACGGTCTTTTCGGACTGGTAGAACTGCATGAGCGTGGGGCCGGCCTGTTCCTTGAAGGTCTGTGTGCTCGACTGCTTGTAGCCACCGAAGGGCGCATTGCCGGCCATGCCGGTAGTGGGCTGGTTGACCTTCACCAGACCGGTCCGCGAACCGGCGACGAACCGGTGCGCGTCGGCGAGGCTGTTCGTGACGATCGAGGCGCTGAGACCGAACGCGGTGTCGTTCGCGAGGGCGAGTGCGTCGTCGAACGACGAGGCGCGCTGGAATGCGAGGACGGGTCCGAAGATCTCGTCGGTCAGCAGTCGCATGCCCGGGGTGGTGTCCGCGAACACCGTGGGCCGCACGAAGAAACCGGTCTCGTCGCCGCACCGCGTCCCGCCGCACACGAGACGTGCGCCTTCATCGGATCCGATCGTGACGTACGCGAGGAACTTGTCGAGCTGGCCCCGGCTCGCGAGCGGCCCCATCGAGACGCCTGGAGCGGACCCCGCCCCGACGGTGAGTGCCTCGGCGCGTGCGACGACCTTCTCCAGCAGTGCGTCGTGGATCTCGTCCACGGCCACCACCCGGCTGGTTCCGGTGCAGGCCTGGCCGGACAACCCGAACGCACCCTTGACGATCAGCGCGGCGGCCGCGTCGAGATCGGCGTCCGCCAGCACGACCACAGGGTTCTTCCCGCCCATCTCGAGCTGCACCCGCCGGTCCGGGCCGATGCTGCGGTGGATGGCGCGGCCGACCTCGGTGGAACCGGTGAACGTCACGGCCGCGACTCGCTCGTCGCCGGCCACAGCCGTCCCGGCCCTGCCGTCGCCGTGGACGAGGGCGATAGCGCCCGGCGGCAGGCCTCCGGCGAGCAGCGCCTCGACGAGGCGCTGCCCCATGAGCGGGGTGATCTCGGACGGCTTGAACAGGACGGTGTTGCCCGCCGCGAGTGCCGGCCCGAGCTTGCGGGACGGAATGTTGAGCGGGAAGTTCCATGGCGTGATGGCACCGACGACCCCGATCGGCTCGCGCACGGTGTACACCGTGGTCGAACCCGGCGCGGGAAACGTCGTGCCCGTGGCACGGAGCGCCTCACCGGCATAGAACCGCAGGTTCAGCGGCGTCCGGCTCACCTCCATCGACGCCTCGGCGCGGGTCTTGCCCTCTTCGCGGATCAGTTCTTCGACCAGCGTGCCGGCCTGCGAGACGAGATGTTCGGCGGCGGCCTCGAGGATCGCGGCCCGCCGTTCGGGCGGCGTGGCAGCCCATTCGGGCGCGGCCTTGTCGAGTGCGTCGACGGCGTTGCGCACGTCGATGGCATCGGAATCGGGAAACGTGCCGATCAGGTCGGTGTCGTCGGCGGGGTTGCGGCGTTCGAAGACGGCGCCGGACGCCGCCGGTACCCAGCTGCCGTCGATGTGGTTCAGGCCCGTGATCGTCATGCGGATTCGACCTCCTCGTACATGTCCCACAGATCGACGTCCTCGTCGGCGAGCCGAACGGCGTCGACCCGGTGGCCGAGGAGTTCGCGTGCGGCCATGATGTCTTCGCCGCGGTCCATCGCGAATGCGGCGGAGAGAACGTCGCCGGTCAGGTAGAAGACGGAGAACTCGCCTGAGTCGATGTCGCCGCGGACGATGTATTCCGTTGCTCCGCTCGCTGTTCCGGCGAACTGGATGTTGGAGTCGTACTGGTCGGACCAGAACCAGTGCGGGTCGTCGGAGAGCGACTGGCGCCCGACGATCGTGTCCGCGACGACGGCGGCCTGCCGGTTCGCATTGTCGAAGTGCTCGACGCGGATGTGCCGGCCGGCCCGGGGTGAGAAGCGGCTCGCGACGTCGCCGGCCGCGTAGACGTGCTCGGCCGACGTACGTCCGACGGCGTCGACCACGATGCCCCCGTCGACGGCGAGCCCGCTCGCGGCGGCCACCTCCGTGTTGGGCACGATTCCGATGCCGACCACGACCGCGTCGGCCTCGATCGTGTCGCCGGTGGTCGTCGTGATCCGGACGCCCGCGTCGGATGTCGTCAGCGACGTGACGCCGGTTCCGGTGCGCAGGTCGACGCCGTTGCGACGGTGCAGATCGGCGCAGTAGGAGCCGACCCGGGCGCCGAGAACGGTGCCGAGGAGCTGGTCGGATTGTTCGAGCACCGTCACGCTCACGCCGAGCGAGCGTGCGGTCGCGGCGATCTCGAGCCCGATGAATCCGCCACCCACGACGGCGAGCGTCGAGCCGGGCGTGAGCCGGGCCGCGAGGGCGGTCGCGTCGTCGAGCGTGCGGAGGTAGTGGACCAGGTCGGGCCGGGAGCCGGTGGAGGCGAGCGTGCGGGGTCGGCCTCCGGTCGCGAGGATCACGGCATCGGCCGCGAGCGACCCGCCGTCGAATTCGACGGTGCGCGTGGCGGTGTCGACCCGCTGCACCGCGACCCCGGTGCGGATGTCGATGTCGTTGGCGTCGAGCCATTTCCGCGTCATCAGGGCGAGGGACTCCCCGCCCTCGCGGCCCGCGAGGAACTCCTTCGAGAGCGGCGGCCGCTGGTAGGGTTCGTGCGGCTCGTCGCCGAGCAGGACGATGCGGCCGTCGAATCCGCGGCGGCGGAGCGTGCGGGCGGCGACCGCGGCGACCTGGCCGGCACCGACTGTGACTACTGTGCGAACGGTCATGCCGTGCAGTCCTTTCCGGATTCCCCGGTAGTGCGTCGCGGGGTGGGATCGATGTGGACGATGTCGTCGACGACGGAGACGGGGTACGTCGGCTGGCAGAGGTCCTGGTCCTCCTCGTACCCGGTTTCGAGGTCGAACCGCCACTGGTGACCGGGGCAGATGACACGGCCGTGGAGCAGAGTGCCTTTCGCGAGCGAACGGTCCTGATGGACGCACAGGTCGGCGAAGGCGTAGAAGCGGTCGTTCGCGTGGAACAGTGCGATTGCAACGCCGTCGACTTCCACTCGGAGCTTGCGGCGGCGGGTCAGTTCCTTCACGGTGGCGACAGCAACCCAGGTCGGGGCGCTGGTGGCGTCGGTGGACATCGTTCTCCTTCGCTGGTCTGCTACGCGGGGAGCGGAAACCGCTGTGTATCGGAAACCGCTGTGCAGCAACCGCTCCCCGCGAGTCTTGAATCAGGCCGACGCCAGCTCCAGGTCGGGAGCGACGTAGGTGTCGTACAGGCCCTTGGTGTACGAGTAGCGCATCTCGGCGCCCCAGCGGACGAGTTGCAGGCACCGCTGCTGCAGCTGCGGCGTGTCGGCGCAGTCCAGCACGATCTGGTAGCCACGTTCCCCGTGCACGACGTCGGAGGTGATGTGCAGGTCGAAGAACTCGATCTCGTCCTCTGTGAAGCCGTAGACCTCGCGGAGCGGGACGATCTGCTTCTTGTAGATGCTCGGGACCTGGGACTCGAGTCCGACGACGAGCGCGGCCGTGGCGACCACGAAGTGCTCACGCTGCGACACCGCGTAGCACCAGGCCTGGAGTCCCCGGGTCACGGCGTTCATGTTGTTCGGGTCCTCGACGCGTTCCTTGGTGGTGCCACACGCTTCGGCGAACTTGATGAGGAGGTCGGTGTGCCGGATGTCGGCGAGTTCCTCCTCGTACATGTTCTGGAGCGTGAAGTCCTTCGCGTCGGTGTAGTGGTCGGGGGTATTGGAGTAGATGTTCGCGAGGTAGTCGGCGAAGGGGCCCACGTAGTGGTAGTGGTTCTCCGCCCACCGGGCGAAGTGGTGCTTCTCGAGCTTGCCTTCGGCCCATGCCTTGCTGAAGGAGGCGTCCTTCGCTTCACGTCCCTTGATGGCGTTTTCCAGTGCGGTGCGGAACTCGTCGCGTCCGAGCAGTTCGGTCATGAGATGTGCCTTTCCGGGTTGTCGTGCGGTCGATGCCGTTGTGGAGAGCTCCGCGACATTGCGGGTCCGAATGTTCTGGTGTGCAGCTTGTTTCGGTGAGTTCGAGCCTAGGTGGGTGGGATCGGCGCTGCCAGGGCCACAATGACCGGGAATCGCCGCGTAGTCGGGTCGAAGTGCACGTGTCAGTGCGCGGTCGCGGACACGAGAGCCTCGAACTCGGCGAGCATCGCGGCACCGACAGCCTTGTCCTGCTCGCCGTTTCCGCCGCTGATCCCCACCGCGCCGACGATCTGGCCGTCGTAGACGAGGGGGAAGCCGCCGACGAAGATCGCAAACTTGCCGGGGAGCATGTGGCTGATGCCGAATGCCTCGTTCCCGGGGAGTGCCGGCCCGTTGGGCGGTTCGTTGAACAGGTGTGTAGCGCGTTCGTGGCCGGCGGCGGTGAACGCCTTGGCGATCGAGATGTCGACCCCGGTCAGTCGTGCGCCCGGCAACCTGTGCAGGGCAATGACATTCCCGCTTTCGTCGCACACGCAGAGGGTCTGCTTGACGCCGATCTCCTCGGCCTTCGCTCGGCCGGCGGCGAGGAGGGGGAGTGCGTCGTCGAGAGTGATTCGGTAAATGCGATGCATCGGTCTCCACTTTCTGAGTCGGGGCCGGTTCGGTTCTTGCCGGGACGGCTGCCCGAGCGGGCGGATTGTTGCCCGGCCGGGAGGCTCGTGGTCGGGCGTGGCTCATTTCTAACAGCACCGCGCGGCCGTTGGGACGGTCAAAATGACCCCGATACGCGAGCAGTATGTGGATAACATGCACATGTGCGGAGCCTGTACGTCTCTGGTAGCTGATTTAGGGAGTGCACGACGTCACCGGCCCCGTGTGGCGTTACAGCCCCTCGACGGAAGTAGGTCTCCATGGAACCGAGCCCGCGTCTGACTGTCCGCGGACTGCTGGAGGAACCGCTCATGGCCGGCGCACGCGTCGCACCGGACGGTGCCGACCTCGACCGCGTCCTGAGCTGGATACTGCCGCTCGGTGAGGTCGTGGGTCGCTACGACGACCTCGCCGGAGTGGCGGTCTACGTCCGGCCCGAGGCACTGGCTGCAAACGCACACGCGATGCCGGCCGTCGCGGCGCGCGGTGCGGCGGCGCTCGTCGTCGACGGTGCTCTGCCCGCCGCGATCACCTCGTGGCCACCCGGCCTGCCCGTCGTCGAACTCGACCTCCCGGTGGGGTTCGCGGCACTCAACAGGCTGCTCGCCGAGCGGTCCCTGATGCAGGAAGTGCATGTCATGCGGTATTCCGCGCACGTGCACTCGACGCTCGCGGGGCTGCTCCACCGAGGGGCCGGGCTCACGCTCCTGATCAAGGAGGTGTCGTCGCTCGCGCAGCATCCGGCGGTGGCGCTGGACGCCCGCGGTCAGGCAGTGGCATATCACGGCATCGAGCGGACCGCGGTCCGGGAAATCTCGGAGCGGCTTCACGACTCGCTCACCGGTGCGTCGGCCGCCGGTCGGGGTCACCACGACACCCGGGTGATCGACGTGACCGCGGGGGACGTGCACTGGACCTGCACCGCGAGCACGATCCGGCTCGGCAAACGCTTCGAAGGGTGGGTGGTGGTCCTCGCTTCCGGTGAGACGCCGAATCCGCACGATCTCGCGCAACACGCGGTGGTCACCGAGCAGGCGACCGCGATCATCGGATCCGAGATGCTGCGCCAGCGCAGTGTCGACGAGGCCGAGGAACGTGCGCGCGGCGACTTCGTTCAGGCCCTGGTGCACGGGGATTTCTCCAGCCGGCACGACATGCAGGCCCGTGCCGAATACCACGACATCGATCTGACCTCGACGTTCGCGGTGTTCGTCGCTCCCGGATACGTGGAGAACCCGAACGTGCCGGCCGGTGAGGCGGCCGGTGGGCTGCTGCGTCTCGCCCGCTACGCGGCGAGCGTCCTGCCGCATCCTTCCATCCGCTCGTACGTCACCGTGATCGGTGATGTGCTGGTTGTGGTGCGGTCACTGCGATACCGCGATGCCCGTGACGTCGAGGCGGAGATCACCGAGTTCGCGGAGGCCGTGTCGGAGGACCTGTCGCGGCGGCGCGGCCGTCCCGTCCCCGTCGCGCACGGAGCACCGGCCGTGGGCGCCGACCAGATCCGCGAGAGCTACCGCCAGGCGCGTGTTGCTCTCGGTATCGGGCAGAGGATGGGGATGTCGGGGTCGGTGTCCTACTACGACCTACGTGGGTACGGGGTTCTCGAGCTCGTCGCGGAGACCGACCGGAGCAGACGGTTCGTCGGCGACGTGCTCGGCTCCCTCCGGCCCGGCAGCGACCTCTACGACACACTCGTCGCCTATCTCGGTTCCGGCGGCAACGTCAACGCGGCCGCGCGCGAACTCAACGTGCACCGCAACACGATGCTGTCGAAACTCGACCGGATCTCGCGGGCCATGGCGATGGACGTGCGGACCCCGGAGAATCAGTTCACCGCGTGGCTCGCGGTCCGGCTCGAATTGCTCGATCGTCTCCACACCTCGGTCGAACACGAAATCAACTATCGCTGAGCGCTTTCGCCACGCTCTCGACATCCTCGGGGTCGCGACCGAGGAACGAGGCGGCGAAGGCGACACATACCGTCACCGCACAGACCGCGAAGACGACGCTCACGGACCAGGGAGCGAGCGCGATCGTCACCCATGCCGCGCCGACCGCGGAGCCGCCGAAACGGATGAGGTTGAACACCCCGAGTCCGGTGCCCTGGGCGCCCGCGGGTGAGCGTGTCGATCCGGCCGCAGCCGGCGTCTGAACGGCGGCGATCCCGGCCCCGGTCACCGCGAGAACGCCTGCGACGAGCCGAGGATCGGGCTCTCCTGCGGAGAGAACGACCGCGAGAGCGCACTGGGCGACGATCAGGATCGCCAGCCCGGTGCGGAGCACGCGCCGGGCACCGATCCGGTCCGTCGTGCGCCCCACCAGGGGCGCGAAGACAGCCATGACCGCGGGCAGCGCGAACAGGATCGTGCCGGCGGTCGCGGTGGACGCACCCGTCTCCGTCAGCCGCAACGGAACCGCCAGCAGCGCGGTACCGAGACAGAACATCTGCGCGAAGGCTGCGACAGCACTTCGGGCGAAACGACTTTCGGCCAGCAGTCGCACGTCGACGAACGACGTTCGGGCGCGCAGGCAGTGTGCGACGAACCAGCCGAGCACTCCCGCGGACGCGGCGAGTACGACCGGTGGCATCGCAGCATCGACGCCGGACTGCCCGAACATGCTCAGTCCCAACACGATTCCGGCGGATCCGGCGGTAAGCGTTGCCGCACCGAGCGCGTCGAGGTTCATGCGGCGCCCGGGGAACGCGGGAATCCAGCGGATCGTCCCGGCGAACCCGAGCAGTGCGATCGGGACGAGCGGGACGAACACCCACCGCCAGCCCCAGTTCCCGGCCACGAATCCGCCGAGGGTCGGGCCGATCGCCTGCCCGATACCGTTGACGGTCGCCCACGCGCCTACGGCACGGGCGCGGCGTTGCGCGTCGAACAACCACGCGATCAGCCCCATGACGGCGGGGGCGAACGCCGCGGCCGCGACGCCGCCGAGTGCACGCCACACGACAAGGATCTCGAGGGACGGTGCGGTTGCGGCGCCGAGCGCACACACCGCGGTACCCAGCAGGGCCGCGCTGTAGACGCGACGGCGACCGAAGCGGTCGCCGATGTATCCGGCGAGTGGCATCGACGCGGCGAACGTGAGGAGGAATCCGACGGCGAGCAGCGCACCGTCCTCGAGGGACGCGTCGAAATCCGAAAGGATCAGGGGAAGGGGAACATTGATGATGTTGTTGCTGAGGGTGCCGATGAGCGTGCCGGCGAGGAGGGCGGACAACGCGAGTGGGGTGCCCGTGCCGGTTGCTTCCGACGGTGTGCCTGCCACCTCTGTGCGTGTGCTCATCGAACTCCCTGGAACCGTGGAACTGCGCGGCCCCGTTCGTGCCGCGATCCCACTGTCCCATCGTGGGGCGGGTGAGTGGCTCGGCAGCGCGCGGTCGGAGTGCACACGTGTGGACCCCTGATCAGGGCACCCTGCACAGGTATCGCCGGAAAGTGCGCTTTGTCCCTTGGCGAAACACGCTCGTAGCAATCTTTCACATTCGAGCGACTCGGCGACACGAAATCGCAAAAGTGGAACACAGTGCACAGGTAGCGTCCGGGCCGGTGTGCAGGGTTCTCGTTGACCCGGTGTGACCGAACGCGGAAAGTTCCACCAATCAAGCCCGATCCGTTCCGCCCTCCCGCCGAAGGACATGCTTTGGACGTACAACTCACTGCCGCCCACTGGGTCTATCTGGCCGGCATACTCGTCATCCTGGCCACCATGGCCCTGCGGAAGAACATCGTCGTTCCCGCAGTCGTCGCAACGTTCCTGACCGCATTGGTCTTCTCCGGCAGCATCGTCACGGGGCTGTCGTCCATCTTCAACGCGAGCCTCGTCGCGGCGAAGGAACTGTTCAACATCTTCCTCATCATCGCGATGGTCACGGCGATGCTCGGAGCGCTGCGCCAGCTCGGCGCCGACCGGATGATGGTCGCGCCGTTCCGTCGCGTGATGCGCGTGGGCGCGAGCAGCTTCCTCGTCCTCGCCGCCGTGACCTACGTGATCTCGCTGTTCTTCTGGCCCACCCCGGCCGTCCCCCTGGTCGGCGCGGTGCTCATTCCGGTGGCCATCCGCGCCGGACTGTCGCCGCTCTCGGCGGGTATGGTCATCGCGATCTGTGGCCAGGGCATGGCACTGTCGTCGGACTACATCATCAAGGTCGCGCCGGGCATCTCGGCGGTCGCGGCAGGGGCGGACACCGATTCAGTGGCCGACAAGTCTCTCGTCCTGTCGCTCATCGTGGGTGTCACCGCCCTGGTGATCACCTACCTGACGCAGAAGCGAACCTGGCGTGCGCCGTCGCCGGACCTGCTCGTCGAGTGGGAGGCGGAAGCCGACCGGGGAATCGGCGACCTCCCCCGGGAGGAGGACCGGCCCGGCGGTTCGGCGGGCGGCGGCTCTGCTCGCCCGGTGCACCCGGAGCCGGTGGGCGGACCGACCAGCGACGGTGGGCAGCCGGCCGCGGCGACCGCAGTGCTGGTGCGCGCCTCGGACCCGGTGGTCGACGCCGACCCGTCCGACGATGAGGTCGCCGCTGTGGAGAAGGAACGTCGTGGCACCGCCAAGGCGTTCGCGATGCTGGTGCCGCTGGTCTACCTGGCGTTCATCGTCTATCTGATGCTCGGCAAGTTCACCGAGGTCGTACCGCCGCTGAAGGGCGGCGACGCCGCCGCGATCGTCGGAGGTCTCGCGGCACTGATCCTGTTCGCAGCCGCCGCATCGACCGACCGGGGTGGCTTCCTCGAGACGACGTCGGAGCACCTCGTCGACGGTCTGGTGTTCGCGTTCAAGGCAATGGGATGCGTGCTGCCCATCGCCGGGTTCTTCTTCATCGGCAACCCGGACTTCGTGGGGCCGATCCTCGGTCTCCCGTCGGACGCGACGGGACCGTCGATCCTGTTCGACCTCGTCACCGCGATTCAGACGCATCTGCCGCAGAACGCATTCGTCACCGCGTTCGGAATCCTGCTCATCGGTGTCGTCGCGGGTCTCGACGGGTCGGGCTTCAGCGGCCTGCCCCTCACGGGAGCGCTCTCGGGTGCGCTCGGACCCGCCGTCGACATCGATCCGGCGACACTCGCCGCGATCGGTCAGATGGGCAACATCTGGTCGGGTGGCGGGGTGCTCGTCGCATGGTCGTCGCTCGTCGCGGTGGCCGGTTTCGCCCGGGTGCCGGTCCTCGATCTCGCCCGGAAGTGCTTCCTTCCGGTGATGGCCGGTCTCGTTCTCTCGACAGTCTTCGCGGTGCTCGTGTTCTGACGAACCCGGTGCTGTGCCCCCTGCCGCGGTCGGCGGCAGGGGGCACAGGCGGGAACGGAATCAGTTCTTGCCCAGGCCCATTTCCTCGGCCTCGACGAACTTGACGTACTGGGTCGCGACGCGCTGCGACATCGTGCGCAAGGAGTCCCGCTCGGGGTCGGTGTTGCCGATCGGCCGGAAGCCGGTGATCTCGGCGACGTACGGGCCATAGGTCATGTAGCACACCGACATCCGGCCCTCGGCGACGTCACCGCTCATGCACGTCGTGTCGGGAACGTTCTGCGGCGCCGACGCGTCCTCGGTGACCTCGGAGTAGTTCCTCCGGGTCTGGGCCAGGAATGCGTCCCGAACGGTCTCGGCACCCTCCGGGCTTGCCGTGCGGTACACGGTGGAGTTCGCCATGGCGACCCGGTCGGTGCCGGTCTTCTCGAAGAGCTCGGCCGTCTGTGCCGGGTTGCTGTCGAAGTGCAGCCAGCCCAGCGGACCGTACACCGCGAGTTCGGAGTTCCGCGTCGTCTCGTCCTCGGTGTAGCCGACAGCGCGGGCGAGGACCTTGTCCATGTCGACCACCAGCTCGGGGATCTCCGGCGTCGGCGTGTACGGGAAGCCGGCGAGCAGCGGAATCTGCTTCTCGAGCGCGCGCGTGGTGATGTCTTTCGCCCACTCGGGGTCGTCGGGGGTGGTGGTGGCGTAGGTGTAGATGAAGTGAGGGCCGTTGACGGTGTACGAGGACACCGTGTCGGAGCCGGTTTCCCACCGGTAGGTCACGGCCTGGGTATCGGGCAGGCCGGGCAGCGTGATCGGAGTGGCAGCACCCGACGCGAAGATGTCGTCCCCGCCGCTGCCGTCGGTGAGTTCGTCGGCGTAGAGCTCGTCGGCGATGGCGGCCGCGGACGCTTCGTCCGGGAGCCGAACGACAGAGATCCCGAGGCCGTGGGAGCCGTCGGCGTAGTCCTGGAAGTCGCTGAATGTGGTGATGACTTCGTACTTCTCGGAGATCGCGGAGACGGATTCGCTCAGGAGCCCGAGTTTCGCGAGGCCCCCGACGCCGACGCCCTGGTTCATGCCGCCGCCCGAGACGAGCTTCGGGTCGATCGTGTACGGGGCGACCACGAATTCGGCCATGCGCTGGCCTTCGACGGCGGGCCCGAAATCCCCGGCGAGCCGGCCCTCTGCCTCGAAGTCCTTCGGGACGGTGTTGTATCCGCCGGTGTCGAGGGACTCGATGTCGAAGTCCGCCTGCCGCTCGGCGCCGGAATCTGCGGCGAGCGCGGCGGTTTCGCTGTCGACGGCGGTGCCCTCGACGTCGCTGCTGCACCCGGCGAGGGTGAGAGCGGCTGCCGCTGCGGCGGCGGTGAGGATGCGTGACGTACGCATGATCTGAAACTCCTGTCGTTCTGGTGTGCCGTCGTTCTCTGCCGCGCTGCGGCAAGACCTCTGGGATGAAACTTGTTCACGAAGAAGGGAATCCGAGCTCTCGCATGAGCGTCAGTCCCTTGTCGACGGGTGCGATCGAGAAGTTGATCACGAGCCCTTTCGTCTTGTCGATGCCGTTGAAGAAAGTGCTGTACGGATCGGACGGCAGGTACTCGATGATGCGGTTGCCGTCGTCGGAGAGAACCGAGACATAGTCGGTGATCGGCTGGTCGCGCATGCGGATCAGCGTCGACCGGGCGTACTGATCGTCGCGGTACGCGGACACCGTCACGTAGTCGTGCTCTCCCATGCCGATCGTCTTGCCCAGGGACGAAGCGGGATCGATGTCGCAGTCGACGCGCAGTGCGTTCTCCATGCTGAACCCGGCCTTCTCGCACGACGTGGACGACGTGATCAGTTTGGCAGGCAGGATCGAGGTGACATCGTCGGTGGATTCGCTGATGTAGGCGGAATCCGACGTGGCGGGCGGCAGACCGCCCTCCGCGGCGAGCACCGTCGTCGTTTCGACGGTCTCCGCAGAGGCGGTGGAAGTTCCACCGGCTCCGCCGCTCTGGGCGAAGGCATAGACACCGCCGGCGGCGATCGCGGCCGCGACGAGAACACCGGCGCCGATCAGCAGCGGCTTGCGCTTCCCGGCCGGGGCGGTCTCCGGGGCCGCGGCGTCGGCGAAGACGGCGGGTGCGGGCTGCGGCCCCGGAG
>NZ_JADZGH010000197.1:42608-56570 GCF_015865005.1 Rhodococcus sp. CX | reverse complement strand
GGCCCCGAGGAGTGCAATGTCGATCGTCAACACGGTGACCCTCCCCCGCCCCCACACCGACGTGTGGGACTGGCAACGCGACGCGGCCTGCCGCGGATTCGAGTCGTCGGCGTTCTTCCACCCCGACGGCGAACGCGGACACGCCCGCGAACAGCGCGAACTGCGCGCCAAGCTCGTCTGCGCCGGATGCCCCGTACTGGAGATGTGCCGCGAGCACGCCCTGTCCGTCGGCGAGCCCTACGGCGTGTGGGGTGGACTGTCCGAAACCGAACGCCGGGCCCGCACCAACGCGGCCGGCCGCGCGCGGCGCTGGACGGCCTTGCACCGCTGACCGTTCCGCCGTACGCGGCCCTACAGCGCGGCTTTGACCCCCGCCTCCGCGCCGAGCGCCGCAGCCTCGCCACGGCTGCCGGCCCCGAGTTTCCTGAGCACGCTCGCCACATGGAATTTCACGGTCGACTCGCTGACGCCGAGCCGTTCGGCGATCGCCTTGTTCCGTCGGCCCGCGACGAGGTGTTCGAGCACCTCGACCTCACGCGGACCGAGTTCGGCGAGTGCGTCTAGAGCCGGACCGCCCTGCGAGGGCGCCGCCAGATCCAGCGGCAGCCGTGCCGCGACCCGGCAACCCCAGCCGGGTATCGCCTCGGATTCGATACTGCCACCGAGGGTTTCGACCCGATCACGGAGCTGGCGCCCGAGTTCGGCGGCGTCGAGCCGGCCGTCTCCGTCGTCGCGGATGTCGATGGACAGGCTCTCACCGTCGCAGTGCCACGCCACCCGGATCCGCGTGACCCCGGGCTGTTCCGCGAGCGCGAGTACCGCGCCGCGTGCGACGGCCCGTGCCGCGTGCGCGACCTCACCGGGCATCCCGCGACCGTGCGCCGAGGGTTCGACCATCTCCAGCGTCAACGGCCGGTGCCGAACCAGCCCGCGCAGTTCACCGTGCATTCTGGCGAACGCGGTGGTTACGGCCTCCTCCGCGAACTCGCGGTGACGATCCACCGCCGAGCGAAGTCCGATCAGCGCGTTCGTCGCCGTCTCCCGGGCGGTCGTGCGAGCGCGGGTGTCGTCGAGATCGTTCGACCGGAGCGTCGCCAGGATCGTCTCGAGTGTCACCGCATGCGCCTCGGTGAGTTCGGCGACCGTGCGTGCCCGTTCCGTGGACGCCGCGCGCGACTCGGCGAGATAGGCCGGGCTCGCTTCCTGTACCTGGAGCTGGATCCCGGTCGCGACGACGGTGAACAACGCCCGGACGAGTTCGAATCGTTGCGCCGGCGGCCATGATCCGCGCGGCACGAGCACGAGCAGCGTGTCGGTGCGGTCGAGGATCGCGCACACCTCCCGGCTGCGGCCGCCGATCACGGCGGGGCCGCGTCTGATCTGACCGGCGACGAGTTCGCTTCGGACACGGTCGAGTTCGGCGATCGTCACCCGGTCCACTACGGCGGGGTCGCCCGCGACCTTCCGGGGCCGGCCCGTGCATTCCCGGGTGAAGACGACGAGCGCGTCGTGCGCAACGAGATCGGTGAGCAGCGCCGAGAAGCGCTGGCCGATGTCGGTGAGCGGGCCGACCAGCACGTCGCGCAGCGCGGTGATCAGGGGGCCGGCTTCGGGGTTCGTCGTGCTCACCGCCCCACGATATCGGGGGCCGGCACTCGGCCCGCTGCCGTGCACCGGCGGCTACGATTTCGGAGCAGGAAGCAGGAGGTGCCCGTGGGGTCCGCAGCACACTACGACGCTGCTCGCGGCACTGTGCCCCGTCTGCTGTTCGACCGGGTGGCCGACACTCCGGGCAGCGAGGCCTACCGATTCCCGGATTCCGGCGGCTGGGCGAGTGTGACGTGGGCGGAGGTCGGTTCGCGCGTCACGACACTCGCGGCCGGGCTCGTCGCGCGGGGTGTCGCACCGGGCGCCCGGATAGCGATCCGCGCGGCCACCAGCTATCGGGCGATCCTCGCCGATCTCGCGGTCGCGTGCGCGGGCGCGGTCTCGGTGCCGGTGTATGCCCCGACCCGCGACGACGAGGTCCGCAACCTGGCACGGCACTGCGACGCGGCGCTGACCGTCACCGACCGGGACGTGGACGCACGCGTGCTGCACCTCGATCGGCTCGCCGAACTCGCGGCGGACGGTGATGCGCTGCTCGACACCGACCCGGACGCCGTCGACGCCCGGATCGCGGAGGTCACCCCCGACTCGGCCGCGTGCCTGATCTACACCGCGTGCGACGACGGAAGCGCCAAGGGCGCGATCCTGTCGCACGGCGCGGTCGCGTACACGGCGCGGGCCATGGCGGAGGTGGGCATGATCGGCCCGCGGGACCTGCAGTTGCTGTGGCTTCCGCTGTCGCACGTGTTCGGCCGGGCGCTGCTGTTCGTGGCGATGCAGGTGGGCCTGCCCACCGCGGTGGACGGCCGGGCCGATCGGGTCGTGGAGAATCTGCGGTCGGTGCGCCCGACGTTCCTCGGTTCCGTGCCGCACGTGCTCGCGAAGATCGGCGCCGCCGCTGCGGCGGACAGGTCGGCGCTCGGCGGCCGGCTGCGGTTTCTCATCTCGGGGTCGGCGCGGTTGCCACGCGACCTCGCGAAGCGATTGGAGGATCTCGGCGTCCCGGTGTTCGAGGGATACGGGATCACCGAGACCGCCGGACCGGTGTGTGTCAACCGTCCCGACGCGCACAAACCGGGCTCGGTGGGTCTGCCGTTGCCGGGCACCGAGGTCCGGATCGCCGACGACTGCGAACTTCTCATTCGCGGTCCGTCCCTGATGACGGGCTACCACGCCGATCCGGTGGCGACCGCGGCCGCGCTCGACGCCGACGGCTGGTTCCACACCGGCGACTGCGCGACGGTCGACCCCGACGGGTTCGTCTCGATGCGTGGCCGCAAGAAGGATGTGTTCAAGACGACCACCGGAAAGTACGTGGCACCGAACGCGATCGCCGAGCGGTTCCGCGCGTTGTGTCCGGGCGCGGAGATCGTAGTGGTCGGCGAGGGTCGCTCCCACTGCATCGGTCTCGTCTTTCCCGGCGACCGCGGCGCCGACGTGCACGCGGCCGTCGAGCAGCTCAACGGCGAGCTGAACAGGTGGGAACGCATCCGGCGGGTCGCGCTCGTGGACCGGCCGCTCGGCGCCGGTGATCGGGACGAGACCGGCGCGCCGCAGCGTGCAGTGGTCCTCGAGCGGTTCGCGGACGTGATCGATCGGCTCTACGACGAGCATTGACATATGCAGCCGATTGGCTGCATATTGGAGGAGTGGATGAGGACGCGGTGTTCAAGGCCCTCGCCGACCCCACCCGCCGCAGCCTCCTCGATTCGCTGCGCGCGCATCCGGGGAGCACCCTGGGCGAGTTGTGCGACGGCCTCGACATGCGCCGCCAGTCCGTGAGCAAGCACCTGGAAATTCTCGAGCTCGCGAATCTGGTGACCACGATCCGGGACGGCCGCCGCAAGCTGCACTATCCGAATCCTGTTCCCATCCACGAGATCCGGAACCGCTGGATCTCGAAGTTCGACGAACCCCGGGTGCTCGCCCTGGACGCGATCGCTCGACGCGCGGAGGAGCTCGCGATGACCTCGACAGACGCACACACCATTCCCGACTACGTCTACACCACCTACATCCGCGCCACCGCCGAGGACGTGTGGCACGCACTCACCGACGCCGACCTGACCGCGCGCTACTGGGGGCACGCCCAGGTCTCCGACTGGACGCCGGGCAGCAGGGTCGAGCACGTCCGCACCGACGGCTCGGGCATCGCGGACTGCGCCGGCCGGGTGATCGAGGCCGACCGCCCCCGGCGTCTGACGTTCGGTTTCGACGACCCCGCACGGGTCGATAACCCGGACTTCGAGCCGAGCGTCGTGACATTCGAGATCGAACCGCACCGGGACATCGTCAAACTCACGGTGGTGCACCGGAAGCTGCGGAACGCCGACGATCTGCACGCGATCGGCCAGGGCTGGCCCGCCGTGCTCGCCAACCTCAAGACGCTGCTGGAAACGGGCGAGGTGCTGCCTCAGGCGCCGTGGGAGTTCCATGCCGAGGAACGCGCCGCGCACATGGCGCAGAACGGGTGAGACGCCTTTCCTGCGGCCGCGGATCTGCCACTAAGGAACCTCTCCGGTGTCGACATCTCCGGTAGGTACCCGCATCCACTGCCGCCGGTGTTCCCGCAGCTCGGTTTCGCGGCGGGCACGGTAGTGCGCCAACGCCGCCGACAGCAGATCACCGAGGTGATGCCGGTGATTGATCCGAGGTCTCTGCTCGGGGTCGATGTGCGGTGGCGGGATCCACTCCGTGCGACCCGGGTGCTCGGAGTTGGCCGACGCGACGCGTGTTTCCCAGCCGCCGGGCCCGTCGTGCACCAGCGCGTGGCAGGCATCGCAGGCGAGGTCCTCGTTGGTGATGTCGGTGGGTCCGCCGTCCTGCCATTCGGTGATGTGGTGGACCGCGGTGAGTGTCGCGGGGGCGTCGCAGCCCGGGCGGGTGCAGCCACCGGACGCGGCGATCAACGCCAGCCGCTGATCGGCCGACGCCAAGCGTTTCGCGCGACCGAGATGCAACGACCGGCCGTGGTGATCGAAAATCGCCAGCACCGGATGCGCGCGTTCTGCCATCCGCAGCGCGTCCCGGATCGGCACCAGCCCACCGGAGGCGGTGGTCACGATGCCGGTCGCTTCCTCGAGTTGCCTGACGGTCATGGTCAGGATCGCGGTCACCGGCAACCCGCGGTGGCTGCCGAGCACGCCCGACGACAACAACTGCCGCAGGGCGACTTTCAGTCCGTCGTGGTTGCGTTGCACCGCGGTGCGGGTGTCGCGGGCGGCGGCCTTGGCGAGCGCGTCGCGGTCCAGGGTCTCGGATTCGACGTCACCGGAAGGTGATTCGGGGTCGTCCGGGTTGTTCATGCCGGGGCGGGCGAGTTTCGCCAGGACCGGTTCGAGCAGCGCCCGGGTTTCCGGATCGATCAGCCCGGAGATCGGGGTCATGAGATCGACGCCCTGCTTGCCGATCCGCAGACCGCGACGACGTTTGCGTTCCTTCTCGTCCGGCACGTCCCCGTCCGGATTCAGGTAGGCGAGCAGATGCGCGCCGAGTTTCACCAAGTCGTCGGGCGTGACCGAGCAGGCCGCGTCCGCGAGGATCTTTTCGGCGACGGTGATCTCGTCGAATCCGACCCCGTGCGGCACCTTCCGCATCACCTTCGCGACCGCGGCGACATGGTCGGATCCGATGGTCCCGGTCTTCACAGCGGCCGCGGTGGCCGGCAGTTCCGGTTCGATGTCCTCGCCGTCGAGGGAACGCCAGGTGCCGACCTTCTTCGCGCCCTTGACCCGCCGGGCCGCGTCGGCGGCGGAGATCCGCAGCGTGCCGACCAGGAGATCGTTGACCGACCGGCACCCGAGATGCCCGGGAATTATGCGTTCGGTGGCCTCGACGACCAGTCGGTGCCCGACCGCGGAGGCCTTGCGCAGCGTGACCTCCAGGCGTTGCAGGACCCCGACGATGTCGTCGTTCGACAGGCCCGACAGATCGTCGCCGAGCAGGCCGTCGACCGCGGCGTCGAGCGCGGACAGCCGCGCCTCGACCACCGCACCCCCCACCTGGCTCGAAAGCATGTTCGAAAGTGTAGCGACGGGGCCCGACAAAAAATCCCTCCGACGTATGTCGGAGGGATTCGTTGCGAGAACTGTGGAGCTAAGGGGACTCGAACCCCTGACCCCCACACTGCCAGTGTGGTGCGCTACCAGCTGCGCCATAGCCCCTTGTGAAAATGTCCAGTGAACATGTCCACCGTGAAACTGTCTCTTCTCAAGACTACAGGCGAGAGTGTGAACTCTCGCCTGTAGTCGGAAGTGGAGCTAAGGGGACTCGAACCCCTGACCCCCACACTGCCAGTGTGGTGCGCTACCAGCTGCGCCATAGCCCCGTATTCAGTTCCTTGCTTCGCGTCCGGGGGCGAGCCCCTCGCGCTGAAAGAAAGCTACACCATCGCGCTCGGCGTCAACAAATCGGCTGGTCAGCGCGGTGATGCCGGGATCGTCTCCCGGCATCACCGCGAGTCGTCAGCCGAGTTCGGCGACCCAGTTCTCGTTGCCGAGGGCGTCGATCACGACACCGTTGTGAACGACGGCGGGGGTGCCGGCGGCACCGGTCGTGGCGAGCAACTGCCGGCCGGCCTCGGCGTCGGCGCGGGCCTGCTCGACCCGGGTGCCGTCGGCGATGCACTGCGCCGCCTCGTCGGAGACGCCGGCGTCACGTGCCATCTGCGCGAGATCTTCGTTGCTGTGGTCGCTGTCGCCGCGCTCGGCGGGCTGGTTGTCCGGGGACATCAGCGCGGAATGGAACGCCGAGTACGCGATGGCGTCACCGCTCTGCGCGACGCACTGCAGCGCCGCGACTGCACGGGTCGAGTAGTCGCCGCTGGCGGAGAGCTGATCGAGGAACGCGAGCATGTGGTAGCGCACGGCGACCCGGCCATCGTCGATCGCCTGGGCCAGTTCCTGACCGTGCTTGTGCTCGAGCTCACCGCAGTAGGGGCACATCGGGTCTTCGAACAGGTCGATGGTGGTCGCCGCGTCGGGCCGGCCGAGCAGGGCGACACCGTTGTCCGCGACCGTGACCTGCACCGCGGAGTTCTGCACACCGCCGTATCCCTCGTTGCGGGCCTTACCGCTGTTGGACTGCCACAGCACACCGCCGATGACGAGCGCGGCGATGACGAGAAGGGCGAGACCACCGAGGATGAAGGTGGACTTGCTGGACGTCGGCTCCGGCGAATACTTGACCGGCTTGACCTTCTTCGCGCTCACGGTTACTGCCCTTCGCTGCTCGGGGATTGCTGACGGGATCTCACTCTGCCATCGCGGGCTGAGCGGTAGCTGAGGACGCGCGTGAGCCCGGTCCCAGTGCCACGGGGCTGCGCGGGAACACGATCAGCCAGGCCGATAGGGCAAGGAACCCGAGGTCACGCAGGATTTCGCGGGCGTAGTCCCAGCTGTCGACGTCCGCGGCGCCACCGCCGCCGAAGCAACCGCAGTCGATGGACAGTCCCCGCGCCCACGCCGACAGGATCGCGGCGATCAGGGTGACGAGCACGACGGCGCTCACCGCGGCGACCGGACGTACCGCCAGGCCGATCAGCAGCAGCAGGCCGAGCACGAGTTCGAGCATCGGCAGCCCGGCCGCGACCGGGCGCACGATGTCCTCGGGCAGCAGTTGGTAGGCCCGGACGGCGACGATCGTCTGGGTGGGATCGGAGAACTTGATCCACCCGGAGACCAACCAGATGGCGGCCAGACCGAGCCGGGCGATCAGGCTGACGATGCGAATCCACACCTCGTCGAGGGTACCGAGCGCGGGCTCAACGGCGTATGTCGTCGGTCACCACCGGCTCGGTGACCACACCGGGCGGTGCGGTGCGCGCGAGCAGCGCCCACGGCAGTACCGCGGCGAGCAGGATCGCGCCGGTCACCGTGAACGCGACCTCGAAGGACAGGCGTTCCGCGAGCAGGCCACCGACGACCGGCCCGACCACCGATCCGACGTCGGCGGTCATCTGGAACGCCGCCAGCACCGGACCGCCACGCGCCTTGCTGCCCACGACGTCGGCGACGGCGGCCTGCTGCGGCGGGCCGAGCAGACCGGATCCGATCCCGGCGACGAGAGAGGTGACGAAGAACAGCGGCACGTCGTCGGTCAGTCCCATCCCGATCGTGGCCGCGCCGCACACCAGCAGCCCGATCAGCACGAACGGCCGCCGCCCGTAGCGGTCGGACAGGCGACCGGAGGACATGAGCACGAGGGCATTGCCGACCGCGAACACCGTCAGCGCCACGCCCGCGAGGGACGCGTCGCGCTGCAGGACCTCGACGACGAACAGCGGCATCATCGCGACCCGCACCCCGAACACGGCCCATCCGTTGGCGAAGTTCGATCCCAGCGCCGCGCGATACATCGGCACGCGCAGTGCGTCGCGCAGCCGCAGCGCCGGGGCACCGTCGGCCGCGGCCGGTTCGGCGAGTGCGGATCCGCGCAGGCTGATACCGACCACGGCAGCGGCCACCAGCAACGCGATCGCGTAGATCACGAACGGGACCCGCAGGCCGAAGCCGACCAGGGCGCCGCCGACCAGCGGTCCGCCGATGTTGCCGAGCAGGAAACTCGTCGCGTACAGACCGGAGACGCGTCCGCGCGCATCCGGCGGCGCGATCCGGATGATCAGGCCCAGTGCGGAGACGGTGAACATCGTCGAACCGATACCGCCGAGCCCCCGGAACACCAGCAGTTGCCAGTAGTTCTGCGCGAACGCGCACGCGCCGGTGGACAACGCGACGATGAGCACGCCGGTGATGTAGACGGGCCGCTCCCCCAGCTTCTGCACGAGGGCACCGCTGGCCGGCGCGAACGCCAGCCGCATCGCGGCGAACGCGGAGACGACGACGGTCGCGGCGGTGATGCCGACGTCGAAGCTGCGGGCGAACTGCGGCAGTGCCGGGGCGACGAGTCCGAACCCGAGGGCGATGACGAAGCTGGCGCTGACCAGCACCCAGATCTCCCGCGGCAGCGCCGCGTCACGTGTGCGCATGATGAGCCGATGTTAGCTTCGCGCACGACACGACCGGGGGGCCGGTCGGTCGAGCACGACCGGCGTACGGGTCAACCGAGCACGCTCGACACCAGTTCGCGCGCGGCGTCTTGCACCTGCTTCAGATGGTCGGCGCCGAGGAACGATTCCGCATAGATCTTGTAGACGTCCTCGGTGCCGGACGGCCGGGCCGCGAACCACGCGTTCTCCGTGGTGACCTTGAGTCCGCCGATCGCGGCGCCGTTGCCCGGCGCCTCGGTCAACGTCGCCGTGATCGGCTCCCCGGCCAGCTCGGTGGCACCGACCTGGTCCGCGGACAGCTTCGCGAGCACCGCCTTCTGGGCGCGGTCCGCCGGGGCGTCGACCCGCGCGTACGCGGGGCTTCCGTAGCGGGCCGCCAGATCCGCGTATCGCTGCGACGGGGTCTGCCCGGTCACCGCGATGATCTCGGAGGCCAGCAGCGCCAGCAGGATGCCGTCCTTGTCGGTGGTCCACACCGAGCCGTCCTTGCGAAGGAACGACGCGCCGGCGCTCTCCTCCCCACCGAACCCGAGGCTGCCGTCGAGCAGACCCGGCACGAACCATTTGAACCCGACGGGCACCTCGAGCAGGTCGTGGCCCAGACCCGCGGCGACCCGGTCGATCATCGAGGAACTGACCAGCGTCTTGCCGACCTTCGCGTCGGTCGGCCAGCCGGGCCGGTGCCCGTAGAGGTAGTCGATGGCGACGGCGAGGTAGTGATTGGGGTTGAGCAGGCCACCGTCGGGGGTGACGATGCCGTGCCGGTCGGCGTCCGCGTCGTTGCCCGTCGCGACGTCGAACTTCGCGCGCGCCCCGATCAGCGACGCCATCGCGTTCGGCGACGAGCAGTCCATCCGGATCTTGCCGTCCGTGTCCAGGGTCATGAACCGCCAGGTCGCGTCGACGAGCGGGTTGACGACCGTCAGGTCCAGGCGGTGCCGTTCGGCGATCGCGGCCCAGTAGTCGACGCTGGCGCCGCCGAGCGGATCGGCGCCGATCCGCACCCCGGCCTCGCGCACCGCGTCGAGATCGACGACGTTCGGCAGGTCGTCGATGTACGCGGCGAGGAAGTCGTGCCGGCCCGCGGTCGCGAGGGCGCGCGTGGCGGGCACCCGGCGGACCCCGTCGAGGCCGGCTGCGAGCAGCTCGTTGGCGCGGGCCGCGATGACGGTGGTGGCGTCGGTGTCGGCGGGACCACCGTGCGGCGGGTTGTACTTGAAGCCGCCGTCGCGCGGCGGATTGTGCGAGGGCGTCACGACGATGCCGTCGGCACGCGGCCCGGTGCCGGCGTTGTGCTGCAGGATCGCGTGGCTCACCGCGGGGGTCGGGGTGTAGCGGTCGCGGGCGTCGACGACGACCTCGACGCCGCCCGCGACGAGCACCTCGAGCGCGGTCGTCCATGCCGGCTCGGACAACGCGTGGGTGTCGCGCCCGAGGAACAACGGCCCGGTGATGCCTTGCGCGGCACGATATTCGACGATCGCCTGGGTGGTCGCGAGGATGTGCTGTTCGTTGAACGCACCGTCGAGGCTCGATCCCCGATGCCCGGAGGTGCCGAACACTACCTGCTGCAGCGGATCCTGCGGATCGGGCTGCACGGTGTAGTAGGCGGTGACCAGGTGCGCGAGGTCCTCGAGGTCGCCGGGTTCTGCCGGTTGTCCTGCTCGTTCGTGCACCATGGGGTCCTCCTCGTCGACAGCGGTGTCGCTCTCATGCAGCAGCGTCGCTCTACAGCAGTGTCGCTCTCATACTGCCCGGGGCCGACCGGGCGCGCGCGACAACACGGATCAGGCAGTGAGGGTGTACCCACCCCACGCCGCGGCAAGCCCGGCGACGACGCTGACGACGACGTAACCGATGCCGGTGAGCGGGCGCCGGATCCGGGTGAGGCCGACGGCTTCGACCGCGAACGTCGAATACGTCGTGAGGCCACCGCAGAATCCGGAACCGAGCAGGGCGAACAGATCCGGGGACAGTGCGGCGGCCCCGGACAACGCCCCGAGCAGGGCGCACCCGAACACGTTCACCGCGAGCGTCGCGAGCGGAACACTGCGATACGACCGGATGTACCGTCCCGCCAGGTAGCGGACCACGGCTCCGGCTCCGCCGCCCAGCGCGACGAACAACACGGTCACCGCGCCGCCCTTCGCCGGTGTAACCGCTCGCCGATGGCCATTCCGCACCGCGCCGCGATCAGGGCGCCGGTGAGCGTGATCGCCACGTACGCCACCGCAACCGCCGGGTTGCGGACCGCGTCGACCGCGAACGTCGAGAACGTGGTGAAGCCGCCGAGCACACCGATTCCGAGGAACAACCGCAGCAACCGGTCCGGGCCGACCATCGCGGCGAGAATGCCGAGCAGCAGCGAGCCGGCGATGTTGATCGCGGCGATCGTCCACACGCCGGGGAACGCCGTGGACAGGCCGTAGCGCGCGACCGCGCCGAGTGCTCCCCCGGCCGCGACCACCGCGACCGCTCGGGCCTGCACGGCCATCACCGTTCGCCGGTCACGAAGCCGGCGGGACCTTGGGACAGGGGCACAAATCAGCGAGGCTACCCTGCCGCCGCCCGGCTATCGCACGCTGGGCCGCCGCGCGTCGGTGCCGCCGGGACGCTGTGCGTCGGTGCCGCCGGGAGGCTGTGCGTCGGTGCCGCCGCGACGCTGCGCATCCGCCCGCACAACCTCGCCGAGGCGGACCAGGTCGTCGGCGAGTTCTCCGGACCGGTCACGGTGTGCGGGGATCAGATTGACGATGACCAGTTCGAACGCCCGCGGCATCGCCAGCACTTCGTAGGACATCGTGACGCGGGTCCGCTTCCCGGTGGGGTCCAGCCGGAACGTCCAGGCCGTCGCGTCGCGGGTGAGCGCCGCGGGTGCGGTACGCGAGCACGCGGGGCGCGGAGACCTCGGTGATCGTGCACACGCGGGTCCAGCGGATCGGGCCGACCCGATTGCGGCCGCGGAACCTCGCTCCGACCCTCGGGACCGTGGCGCCGTCCAGCCACTCGGCGCCGTGGCATTCGCTGCTCCACTCGCCGATGCGGGTGACGTCGGCGAGCACCGCCCAAATTTGTTCGGGGGTCGCATCCACCACGGTGTCGACACTGCCGCCGGGCGGGATCCGTGCCGTGCTCACGGCAGCCGTCCCGGGGTGCGGGTGATCGGCTGGGACGGGACGGCCGCCGCGTCGGTTCCGGACCAGATCGCGGCGAAGTGGCGGCGATTCGCGATACCGAGGACGTGGAGCAGGAAGAACCGCGGGATCGCCGACACGAGGTGGACGACGTGGTCGCGGTCGTCGGCTCCGAGTCCGTCGATGAGCCAGATCCCTTCCTTGCCCAGGGTCACCATGCTCTTGGGGGCGATGTTGGCGTCCTCGTCCCAGGTGCGCCATTGCGCGTCGGTGAGGGTTTCCGACACGACCGGCATCATGTCGAGTTCTTCCCGTTCGAGGTGTGGCAGCAGCACGTCGGTCAGTGCTGTCAGGGCGGCACTCAGCCTCGCCTGCGAATCGCTGTCGGGGTAGGTGAAAAGTGATGCCGCCGATTCGAGTTCGGTAATTGCGGGCTCGATCCTGCGGTGGTCGTCGTCCATGCTGTGGACGAGGGCCGCGGCGTCGGGGTTGAGGCGGACGACGAGCGGATAGAGCGCGGTGTCCTCCCCTTCGTGATGGTGGCGCAGAAAGTCCATCATCCACAGGATGTGGTCCGCGAGCGGGCCGCGGCGGTTGTCTGGGACGGGTCCTGCTTCCAGGACCGTGCGTGTGCGGAGCAGGTCGCGCCTGAGCGCGGAGTGGACGATGCCCATGATCCGGGTGTCGGCGGGGCCTGCGGGGTCGGAGATCATGACTTCTCCTGTATTCGAGGAGGATCAGCGTTCGAGGAGGATCAACCGGGATCCGCCGGAGCGTCGACGACGGTGCGCGGGTCCGGTCCGAGCAGTCGGATGATCGCGTCGGCAATCCAGTCGCGGTATCGCTGCGGCGTCCACCCGGAGTTCTCGACGAGGAGCAGGTAGACGTCGGGGCTGCCGACGGCCCAGAGACCGTCGACCTGGTCGGGTTCGGGATCCCGGCCGAGAACGAGTGCGGCCGCCTGCCTGAAATTGACGCGGCGACGTTCGTGCAGTGCGCGCTGCCGAGCGGCGAGATCGGCGTCTGCGGCGGCAGCGTGCGCGAAGGTGCGTTCGAGCGGGGCGACCCTGCCGTACTGGGCTGTCAGCAGGTCGGCGGCGGCGCCCGCGCGTTCCGCGAGAGTGCCGACGCCCAGTGCCAGGAACTCGGGGCGCTCGGCCACCGGGATCGGTTCGTCGTCCCCCGCCACCGCCACGTCGATCACCCGCAACAACAGGTCGGTCTTGGTTCCTGCGGTGGCATAGACGGTTTCGACGGCCACGCGGGCGCGGCGTGCGATGTCGCGCATGCCGGTCGCGGACCAGCCTCGTGTGGCGAACAACTCCGCCGCCGCGTCGAGCACGGCCTGCCGGGTGTCCGCCGCGTTCGCGCGGCGGCGGGGCGAGTTGTACGCCCGTCGCGGTGAGGCCGGGGGTGCCGACGATTCCGACTTCGGCATGCACCCATTCTGGAACAGCCATGAATTCAATACAAGGCTGTTCCAGTGCCAAAACGCTGCGAAACCGGCCGACCGGCCCGTTTCATGGATGTATGGACAAGGCGAATTGGGATTCCGAGACCCCGCTGTTCACGGAAGAGTGTGCAGCCGGCGGAGCCACCCTCGCGATCGGGCTCGGGGTGGTCGTCACCCTGTTGTTGTTGGTGTTCCTCGTTCCCTGAATCGAAAAGTTGCACCCCGCTTCTCCGGGTACAGGGGTCGGAAAAGCGGGGCGCGAAAGTGGCCGCGGCGAGCGTGTCGGGGGCGCGTCTCCACGACCACGACGGTTGAATCGACAACCACGGATCGAGCGTTACGCCCGTTTCCCACTTTTTCTTTTTTCGTAGGTCCCGGACCGAATGGCATGATCCGGGCGTGAAAATTCGCGCACTCGCCCTGGCCCCTCTGCTGCTTCTCGCCGTCGCCTGCGGATCCTCCGACCCGGATCCCGCACCGTCGACGCCGGACGCAACCCCCTCGACGAGCTCGGCTCCAGCGGCCGATGCCACCGGCACGGCAAGCAACGTGGTGACGATCGACGGCGACGCCGCGGAACCGAAGACCGCAGAGGCGATGTGCGCCGAGCTCCTCCCGATGTTCGAGACCCTGCGACAGACCCCCGGATACAACGTCGAGACCGCGGCCGAGCAGTTCCTCACGGCGACGATGAACGGCGAGAGCCTCCCCGAGGATCAGCGGGAGAACTACCGCGAAGCAGTCCGGGCCGCCGCGACGGG
>NZ_JADZGH010000197.1:34577-42598 GCF_015865005.1 Rhodococcus sp. CX | reverse complement strand
ACGAAAAAATACCCCAGGTGAGAGACCGTATTCGATCTCTCACCTGGGGTTTGGTGGAGCTGCCGGGAATCGAACCCGGGTCCTCCGCCGCCTCACCAGGGCTTCTCCGTGTGCAGTTCGCTAAGCCTCTACTTGGATCTCCCGGTCTCGCGAACAAGCCGAGATGACGATCCCAGTCACTGTTTGATGTCCCGCCCGACTCCGTGACCGAGTCGAACGGTAGAGCTCCCTAGTCGATGCCAGGATCCGGGTCGAGAGCAAACCCGGGCTGACAGAGACGCGATCGCTGATCAGGCAGCGAGGGCGTACTCGCGCTGAGTAGACTCGGCGCTTAATTGGTTGCAATGACGCTTACGGTGGTCTCTTGCCTGCACCGACACGCTTCCCCTAGTTGAACGTACGCAGTCGAAACCGTTCAGCCCCGTACGTACCTGCGACCTTCGCAGGACTACCGACTATAACGTCCGATTCGGGTGCTGTCATTCCCATTTTTCGGTGCGTTCACATGACGCGCCTCACAGCAGTTGGAGCGCCTCCCGGCAGTCGGCTTCGACCAGCTCCCTGTTCAGCGCGGCGGCGACGCTCGCTCCGGCCGCGGCGCTGACGATCAGATTCGCCATCGGATCGACGACGTTGCCGGCCGCCCGCACACCCGGAACGCTGGTGGCACCCTGCGCGTCGACCGCCACGTAACTGCCGGCCGGGGTGTCGGTCCGCGCGCACCCCAGTTGCCGCAGCACCGCGTCCCGCGGGGTGAACACGAGCGCCCCGCCCACGAACAACCGCGCCCGCTCGAGCACCCGGCCGCCGGCCAGGGTGACCTCGATGTCGTCGGCGCCTCCGGCGACCGAGACCACCGGGCCGTCGACGACCACGACGCCGCGGGCCTCGAGCCGTTCGAGTTGTTCGCCGGTGAGATCGGTCTCGGTGCGGTCCCAGCCGCGGACCAGCGTCACGTCGTCGGACCACTGCCGCAGAAGGAGCCCCTGGTGGGCCGCCATGTCCGGGGTGTTCGCCAGGACCGCGACGGGCCGGCCCTGCACCTCCGAACCGTGGCAGTAGGGACAGTGCACGACCGTGCTGCCCCACCGCTGCGCGAGTCCGGGGATGTCGGGCAGTTCGTCGGCGAGTCCGGTCGCGACGAGCAGCCGCCGGGCGGTGACGGCGCCACCGTCGTGGTCGACGACGAAGCCGTCGTCACCGGCTCGGACGCCGCGCACCCGGGCGTGTTCGATGTGGCCGCCGTAGCGCCGGACCTCGTCGCGGCCCGTCGCGAGCAACTCCGCCGGCGACCGGCCGTCGAATCCGAGATAGCCGTGCAGGTGCGCGGCGGGCGCGTTGCGCGGCGTGCCGTCGTCGAGGACCAGCACCGACCGGCGGGCCTGTGCGAGGACGAGTGCGGCATTGAGACCGGCGGCGCCGCCGCCGAGGACGATCACGTCGAATTCCATCCACCCAGCCTCCCAGCGGCCAACAAATGCGGCAATGTTCTTTGCCGTATCGGCAACGGGAGGTCATGCTGGACGCATGGACCTCACCGCCCGCCTCGCCGCGATCGGACCGCGCCTGAAGGCGTTGCGCCAGGACCGGGACATCACCTTGCAGGACCTGTCCGACGACACCGGCATCTCCGTGAGCACCCTCTCCCGGCTCGAGTCGGGGCTCCGGCGGGCGACGCTCGACCTGCTGCTGCCCATCGCCATCGCCTACCGGGTAACGCTCGACGAGCTGGTCGGACCGGAGGTCGGGGATCCGCGGGTGACGGCCCGGCCGCGCACCGTCGGTTCGATGACGGTCATCCCCCTGACCAGGCAGCCCGGCAATCTGCAGGCCTACAAGATGATCCTCACCCCCGACGACGCACTACCCGAGCCGCGCACGCACGAGGGTTTCGAGTGGTTCTACGTGCTCTCGGGGCGTCTGCGGCTGATCCTCGGCGACCGCGAGCTCACCATGAGGGCCGGGGAGGCGGCCGAGTTCGACACTCGCATCCCGCATTGGCTGGGCCCGGCCGACGACCGCCCCGTCGAACTGCTCACGCTGTTCGGTAAGCAGGGCGAACGCATCCACCTGCGGGCCAGCAGCCGCGGTGCCGGTTCCACGCGAAGCTAGTGCGCAGCGACGTTCAGCTCGCGAATGTGATCATCGCGACCGCCGCGACCGCCAGCACCATGCCGATCCGTCGATCGGGGCCGACGCGCTCGCCGAGAACCGTCGTCGCCAGCAGCACCGTCGCCGCGGGGTAGAGCGCGCCGATCACGCTGACCATCGACAGCATGCCGTGCTGGAACGCGAACATCAGCGCCGCATTGGCGACGACGTCGAGCACCGCCACGCCGGCGATGAACGGCCACAGCTGCCGTGGTGGCCGCAGCAGCATCCCGGCGCCCAGCGCGACTGCGCCCACCACCACCGATGCCGTCAGCCGCGCCATCGCCAGCGGCCACAACCCGGTTCCCTCGGGGACCTGATTCATCGCCACGAACATCAGGGCGAAGGTGAGCCCGGACGCGAACGTCAGCCACGCCACCCGAGCGGTGAACCGCGGGTGCGCGCTGCCGCCGACGTCCTCGTCGGATTCGCGGCTGACCAGGACCACCGCGAGCAGTGCGAGCGCGATACCGGCATAGGCGAGCGGGCCCGGCCGCTCTCCCAGCACGAGCCCGACGAGCACGGGTATGCCCGCCACGAGCAGCGCGGTCACCGGAGACACCACGGACATCGGTCCCTCGGCGAGCGCCTGGTAGAACCACCAGATCGCCACCCCGCCGGCGACCCCGGCGACCGCACCCCACGCCAGGGACGAGAGGGTGATCTCCCCACCCACCAGCGGGGCCACCGCGAGCACCAGCAGCAGCGACAACGGGTACGACGCGACGACGAACCGCAGCGCTGCGATGCGCCGGGAGGCGACACCCCCGACGAAGTCGCTCACGCCGTAGCCGACCGCGGCAACCAGAGCGAGCAGGACCGCAGTCAGCGGCGCATTCCCTTCACGCGGCGGCCGAGCTCACGCGTGACCTCCCGCTCGGCGGTGCGACGCGCGATGTCCTGACGCTTGTCGTAGTCCTGCTTGCCCTTCGCCAGGGCCAGTTCGACCTTGACCTTGCCGTCGGAGAAGTACATCGACAACGGCACCAGCGTCTGGTTGCCCTCCCGGGACTTGCCGACGAGCGCGTCGATCTCGCGGCGGTGCAGCAGCAGCTTGCGGGTGCGTCGCGGCGCATGGTTGGTCCACGTGCCGTGGCCGTACTCGGGGATGTGCAGTCCGCGCAGCCACACCTCCCCGTCGTCGACGGTCGCGAACGCGTCGACGAGCGAGGCCTTGCCCTCGCGCAGGCTCTTGACCTCGGTACCGACGAGGGCGATGCCGGCCTCGTAGGTGTCGAGGATGGTGTAGTTGTGGCGTGCCTTGCGGTTGGTCGCGATGACCTTCCGGCCCTTCTCCTTCACGTGCAGGCCCTTCCGGTCCACGAGCGATCGAACAGAACACCGTCCAGCATAGGAACCTCCGGCAACCGGTTATTCACGCACGTACAGGCGCAGCGTGACGTACGCGGTGATCGCGGCCATGCCGACCCCGACGATCACGAGGATCGGCGAGACGAGCACCACGTCGCTGGTGGTGATGCGGGCGACGATGTTGGCGTCGTACACGTCGGCGAGCACATCGTCGACGAAGGCGCTCTTCGCGGTGAACAACGCCGCGATCGCGAGCACCGCGCCGATCACCGCGGCGACGACCGCTTCGAGCAGGAACGGCAGCTGGGTGTACCAGCGGGTGGCGCCGACCAGGCGCATGATGCCGACCTCGGTGCGGCGGGTGAACGCCGCGATCTGCACCATGTTCGCGATGAGCAGGATCGCGGCGATCGCCTGCACCACCGCGATCGCGAACGCCGCGTTGCGGACACCGGAGAGCACGCTGAACAGCCGCTCGACGAGGTCCTTCTGATTGAGCACGCTCTCCACGCCGGGCCGGTACCCGAACTCGTCCTGGATGATGCCGAACCGGTCCGGGTCCGACAGCTTCACCTTGAACGACGCCGGGAAGCTCTCCGCGCTGACCAGTTCGGCCAGCTCCGGCTGGTCCTTGAAGACACGTTCGGTCGCGTCGGCGACGGCGTCCTCACGGTTGAGGTACTGCACCGACACCACCGACGGCGTGTTCTCCAGGTCGCTGCGCAGGGTGCGGCAGATGTCCTGTTCGCAGTCGGGGTCGAGGGTCGAGACGTCGTCGGTGAGGAACAGCTGCACCTCCACCCGATCGAGGAAGATGCTCTGGGTCTTGTCGGCCATCTGCACGACGAGCAGACCGGCACCGAACAGGCCGAGGGAGATCGCGGTGGTCAGGATCATCGCGACGGTCATGGTGAGGTTGCGGCGCAGGCCGGTCACGACCTCGCTGAACAGGAAGCTTGCTCGCATCGGGTGGGAAGTCCTTCGGTTGCCGGGCGGTCGAGAGCTGGGGGCCGGCGCCTGCTAGCGGCCGACGCCGTAGACGCCGCGCGCTTCGTCGCGGACCACCCGGCCGAGGTCGAGTTCGACGACGCGCCGGCGCATGGAGTCGACGATGTGGTGGTCGTGGGTGGCCATCAGGACCGTGGTGCCGGTGCGGTTGATCCGTTCGAGCAGCATCATGATGTCCTGGCTGGTGTCGGGGTCCAGGTTGCCGGTCGGCTCGTCGGCCATGAGCACCAGCGGACGGTTCACGAACGCCCGGGCGATCGCGACGCGCTGCTGTTCGCCGCCGGACAGTTCGCCGGGCAGCCGGTCCGCCTTGCCGGAGAGACCCACCAGGTCGAGGACCTCGGGCACCGTGCGTTCGATGATGGACCGGGGCTTGCCGATCACCTCGAGGGCGAACGCGACGTTCTCGGCGACCGTCTTCTGCTGCAGCAACCGGAAGTCCTGGAACACACAGCCGAGGGACTGCCGCAGCTTCGGCACCCGTCGCCCGGAGAGCTTGTTGACGTGGAAGTCCGCGACGTGGACGTCGCCGGACGTCGGTGTCTCCTCGCGCAGCAGCAGTCGCAGGAACGTCGACTTGCCCGAGCCCGACGGTCCGATGAGGAACACGAACTCGCCTTTACCGATCTCGACACTGACGTTGTCCAGTGCGGGACGGGTGGACGTCTTGTACGACTTGGACACATTCTCCAGGCGGATCACGACGCCATGCTAGCTGTTTGTTACCGGATGGTGACCTACTGGCCTGGAGCGACGGTGGGTTCGGTGGTGTTCGCGGTGGTGGTGTTACCGCTGTCGCCGCCCTCGAGACCGGGGATGCCGGGGAACTCGGGCAGACGGAACCGCGGCGTCTCCGTCGTCGTGGGCGCGGTCGTGGTCACCGACGGCTCCGGGACGGCCGGTACCGAGGTGGGGGCGCCCGTGGTGGTCGTCGGCGTGGTGGACTGCGGCACGGTGGTCTCCGCGGTCGTCGCGGGCGTCTCGGCGGGCGCCACGAACGGCACGTACGGCGTCTCCGAGATCACGACCGCACCCGGCTGTGCCGGGACCGCCGGTTCCTCGTCCTGGTTGAGATAGAGGTACAGCATCCACAGGCCGAGCCAGGTCACGCACATCGCCACGGTCGTGGTGCGCATTCGGCCGCCGAACAGCTTGGGCGGGATCTTGATCTGCGGTCGCGTCTTCCCGGCCGCGGTCTCGTTCCCGGCCGCGGTCCCGGTGGTCGTCACCTTGCCGGTCGTCTCTTTGGCGGGTGTGGCCGGCTTCGCCCGATCGCCGGTCTTGTTCGCGTCGCTCATGCGTCCACCTCCTCCGCCCGGTTGACGACGGACACGGTGTCGAGTTGCGGTGTCACCGTGATGCCCTTGCGTCTCAGTGCGGCGGCGATGCGTGCCCGCAGCGCGCGGCCCACCTGGAACTGCTTGCCAGGCAGTGTCCGCGCGACGACCCGGATGCTGACCTGGTCGACCTCGAGGCTCTCGACACCCATCACGCTGGGTTCGTCGAGCAGCAGTTCCCGCAACTTCCCGTCCTTGTAGGCGGCGACACCCACGTCGTGCAGGATCTCGTTGACCTCGGAGATGTCCGCGGTGACCGGCACCGGCACGTCGATGACCGCCCGCGCCCAGTCCTTGGACAGGTTGATCGCCTTGTTGATCTGGCCGTTGGGCACGATGATCACCTCACCGGCCGAGTTGCGCAGCCGCGTCACCCGCAGCGTGACGTTCTCGATGGTGCCGACCGCGTCCTGTGAGGAACCGGTGACCGAGATCTGCACGGTGTCGCCGAACCCGTACTGGCGTTCGGTGATGATGAAGAATCCCGCGAGGATGTCCTGCACGATGCGCTGCGCGCCGAAGCCGAGCGCCGCACCGAGCACGGTCGCCGGCGCGACGAGACTGCCGATCGGCAGCTGCAGGTAGTCGAACACCTTCAGCGTCGCCACGATGTAGACGAAAGTGATGACCACCCACCGCACGACCTGGGCCACCGAGTGCCGGTGTTTGGATGCCTCCGACCGCACCAGGTCGTCCGACTCCTGGTACTTCTCGTCGATGTTCCGGGTGATCCGGTTCCCGACCCAGCTCACGAACCGGGCGATGATGACGGCGCCGAGCACCGTCAGGGCGATCAGCAGGCCGTTGGTGGTCAGCCAGTCGAGCAGCGTTCTACCGGGAAACAGAGGGAGACCTCCCTGGGGTCTGTGAAGTGTCGGGTCGAGCGATTACCGGGTCGGGCGGTTACTGGTTCTGGTTCTCGCGCATGCGCCAGCGGATGCCTTCTTCGAGAAATCCGTCGATCTCACCGTCGAGCACCGCCGACGGATTGTTGACCTCGTACTCGGTGCGCAGGTCCTTGACCATCTGGTACGGGTGTAGCACGTACGAGCGCATCTGGTTGCCCCACGAGCTGCCGCCGTCGCCCTTGAGCGCGTCCATCTCGGCGCGCTCCTCCTGACGCTTGCGTTCGAGGAGCTTGGCCTGCAGCACGCGCATGGCCGAGACCTTGTTCTGCAGCTGCGACTTCTCGTTCTGGCAGGTCACGACGATGCCGGTGGGAATGTGGGTCAGGCGCACCGCGGAGTCGGTGGTGTTGACGGACTGGCCACCGGGACCGGACGACCGGTACACGTCGACGCGCACGTCGTTCTCGTCGATGTCGATGTGGTCGGTCGTCTCGACGACCGGCAGGACCTCGACCTCGGCGAAGGAGGTCTGGCGACGTCCCTGGTTGTCGAAGGGGCTGATGCGCACGAGGCGGTGGGTGCCCATTTCGACGGACAGCGTGCCGTACGTGTAGGGCGCCTTGATCGCGAAGGTCGCCGACTTGATGCCGGCTTCTTCCGCGTAGGACGTGTCGTAGACCTCGACGCCGTAACCGTGCTTGTCGGCCCAGCGGATGTACATGCGCATGAGCATCTCGGCCCAGTCGGCGGCGTCGACACCACCGGCACCGGCCCGGATGTTCACCAGGGCGTCGCGCTGGTCGTACTCACCGGACAGCAGGGTGCGCACCTCCATCGCCTCGATGTCGGCGCGCAGCGCCGCGCGTTCGGCGTCGGCGTCGGCGAGCGCGGCCGCGCGGTCGTCGCCCTCCTCGCCCTCGGCGAGCTCGTAGAGCACCGGCAGGTCGTCGAGCCGCGAGCGCAGCTCCTCCACGTCGAGGACCGTTTCCACGGTCTCGAGGGTGGTCGCGAGCTCGGCCAGGTCTGCGGAAACATCGGGATGCACGATTTCCAAGGTTACCGGCTAGCGTTCTGGGCATGACCACCGACTTCACCGCCGACCTGGACCTCGCCCTGTGCATCGCCGACGAGGCGGACGCCGTCACCCGCGCCCGCTTCGGTGCGCTGGACCTCAAGGTGAGCGACAAGCCGGACCTGACCCCGGTGTCGGACGCGGATCTCGCGGTGGAGCGACTGGTCCGCGACGTGCTGGGTGCCGAGCGGCCGGCGGACGCGGTGCTCGGCGAGGAGTTCGGCGGCGACGCGGTGTTCTCCGGCCGCCAGTGGGTGGTGGACCCGATCGACGGAACCAAGAACTTCGTGCGCG
>NZ_JADZGH010000197.1:34400-34567 GCF_015865005.1 Rhodococcus sp. CX | reverse complement strand
GCGAGCTCGTAGAGCACCGGCAGGTCGTCGAGCCGCGAGCGCAGCTCCTCGACACGGCGCAGTTCGCCCTGGGCGTGCGAGAGCTGGCTGGTGACCTGCTGCGCGTGCTCCTGGTCGTTCCACAGCTCTGGGTCGGCGGCCTGGTGCTCGAGTTCGTCGATTCGACG
>NZ_JADZGH010000197.1:31803-34390 GCF_015865005.1 Rhodococcus sp. CX | reverse complement strand
TCGCGCTTCTCGACGACGGCGTGCCGGTGGTCGGCGTGGTCAGCGCCCCGGCCCTGAACCGCCGGTGGTGGGCGGTCGCGGGACAGGGCGCGTGGACGTCCTTCGAGGGCGGGGCGCCGCGCCGGATCGCGGTGTCGGAGGTGACCCGCCCGGAGTCGGCGTCGCTGAGTTTCTCGAGCCTGTCGGGCTGGCGCGACCGCGGCCTGCGCGACGAGTTCATCGCCCTGACCGACGAGGTGTGGCGGGTCCGCGCGTACGGCGACTTCTTCTCCTACTGCCTGCTCGCGGAGGGCGCCCTGGACATCGCGCTCGAGCCGGAGGTCTCGCTGTGGGACCTGGCCGCGCTCGATGTGTTGATCCGCGAGGCCGGGGGCCGGTTCACCGACGTCGAGGGCGTGGACGGCCCGCACGGCGGCAGCGCGGTCGCGACCAATTCGGCCCTGCACGACGACGTGCTCGCGAGGTTGCGTCCGGCGCACTGACCTGCGTCGGCGCGGTCGCCGGAAGCTTCTTACTCCGTAGTAGACACTCTTCTTACTCCAGAGTAAGGTTGGTGGGGTCCGATCCCATCGAGAGACTTCTGGTGATCATGAGCAAGCAAGACAGTGTGGCCCGGACCCCCCGACGCGATACGTCTGCGGTCGGCCTGAACCCGGTGAAGCGGGACGTCATGGGCGCCGCGATGCGCGTGCTCACGCGAATCACCGGTTCGGAGCTGGCGGATCGCTATAACTTCCGTCAGACCATCGACCGGGCCACGTACCAGTCCACCAAGACCGGCTTCAAGACGCTCGGTGCCGCCACCCGCGCGTTCAAGAAGGTCTCCGGCGGCGGTGCGCCGCAGCGCCTCGACGCACCGAAGAGAAGCGACTTCTTCGATCTGACCCCCACCGACGATCAGCAGATGATCGTCGAGACCGTCCAGGAATTCGCGGCCGAGATCCTCCGGCCCGCGGCCCACGACGCCGACGAGGCCGCAGCGGCGCCCACCGACCTGCTCGCCCGCGCCGCCGAGCTCGGCATCACCCTCGTCAACGTCCCCGAGGCGTTCGACGGCGCCGCCACCGAGCGCGGCACCGTCACCAACGCACTCGTCGCCGAAGCACTCGCGCACGGCGACATGGGCCTGGCGCTGCCGATCCTGGCGCCCAGCGGCGTCGCCGTCGCGCTCACCCAGTGGGGCAGCGACGAGCAGCAGAAGACCTACCTGCCCGCCTTCGCGAGCGACGACGTGCCGCAGGCCTCCGTGGTGATCGCCGAGCCGCGCGCCCTGTTCGATCCGTTCGCCCTGCAGACCAAGGCAGTGCGCTCCCCCAGCGGCTACCGCCTCAACGGCGTCAAGTCGTTCGTCCCGGCCGCGGGCAGCGCCGAGCTCTTCGTCGTCGCCGCCGAACTCGACGGCCGCCCGGCCCTGTTCATCGTCGAGGCCAAGAGCAAGGGCGTCGTCGTCGAGGCCGATCCCAGCATGGGCCTGCGTGCCGCCGGCCTCGGCCGGCTGCACCTGAACGACGTCGCGGTACCGCAGTCGGCGTTGCTCGGCTCGGACGGAACCGATTCGCTCGACACCGCCGCTGCGGACCTGCGTGCCGAGCAGTACGCCGACGCCGTGCGTCTGGCCCGTCTGGGCTGGGCCTCGCTCGCGATGGGCACCGGCCAGGCCGTGCTCGACTACGTGATCCCCTACGTCAACGAGCGCCAGGCGTTCGGTGAGCCGATCAGCCACCGTCAGGCGGTGGCCTTCATGGTCGCCAACATCAAGATCGAGCTCGACGGCATCCGTCTCGTCACCCTGCGCGGCGCCTCCCGCGCGGAACAGGGCCTGTCGTTCGCCCGCGAGGCCGCGCTGGCCCGCAAGCTCGCGACCGACAAGGGCATGCAGATCGGCCTCGACGGCGTGCAGTTGCTCGGCGGCCACGGTTTCACCAAGGAACATCCCGTCGAGCGCTGGTACCGCGACCTGCGTGCCGTCGGCGTCGCCGAGGGCATCGTCCTCATCTGAGCGGTCCGACCCGAACAAGGAATCTGTAGATGATCAATCTCGAACTTCCGAAGAAGCTCAAGGCCTCTGCGAATCAGGCTCATCAGGTCGCCGCGCAGATCTTCCGCCCGGTCTCCCGCAAGTACGACCTCGCCGAGCACGTCTACCCGGTCGAGCTCGACACGATGGCCGCGATGGTCGAGGGGCTCAACGACTCCGGGCAGGGTGCGGCCGGCGCCGCGCTCGGGCGCGACGCGAAGAAGCAGGACGCCAAGGGCGGCAACGCCAACGGCGGCAACATGGCCGGACTGCTCAACGTCATCGAAACCTGCTGGGGCGATGTCGGACTGACCTTGTCCATCCCCTACCAGGGCCTGGGCAACTCGGCGATCGCCGCGGTCGCCACCGACGAACAGCTCGAACGGTTCGGCAAGGTGTGGGCCTCGATGGCGATCACCGAACCGAGTTTCGGCTCCGACTCGGCGGCCGTGACCACCACCGCCGTGCTCGACGGCGACGAGTGGGTCCTCAACGGCGAGAAGATCTTCGTCACGGCCGGTGAGCGTTCGACGCACGTCGTCGTCTGGGCCAGCGTGGACCGATCCAAGG
>NZ_JADZGH010000197.1:26460-31793 GCF_015865005.1 Rhodococcus sp. CX | reverse complement strand
CGCCCGGCTCGAGCACAAGCTCGGCATCCGGGCATCCGACACCGCGGTCCTGGTTCTGCAGGACTGCCGAATCCCCAAGGACAACATCCTCGGTTCCCCCGAGGTGAACGTCGAACAAGGCTTCGCGGGCGTCATGCAGACCTTCGACAACACCCGGCCGATCGTGGCCGGTATGGCGATCGGCCTGGGACGGGCCGTGCTCGAGGAACTGCGCGCGATCCTGTCCGAGGCCGGGATCGAGGTGTCCTACGACATCCCGGCGAACAACCAGCACGCCGCGGCCGCCGAATTCCTGGCGCTCGAGGCGGATTGGGAAGCGTCCTACCTGCTCGCGCTGCGCGCCACGTGGATGGCCGACAACAAGAAGCCGAACTCGCTCGAGGCGTCCATCTCGAAGGCGAAGGCCGGACGCACCGGGACCGCGGTGTCGCTCAAGGCCGTCGAACTCGCCGGCACCTACGGCTACTCGGAGCGGCCGCTGCTCGAGAAGTGGGCACGCGACTCGAAGATTCTCGACATCTTCGAAGGCACCCAGCAGATCCAGCAGCTCATCGTCGCGCGACGCCTGCTCGGCAAGTCGTCGTCGGAACTGAAATAGCACCTGCACAACAGTTCTTGAAGGGAAGCCCCCGTCGCGTACCCCGGCGGGGGCTTCTCGGTCCCTGCTTCGGCAACCAATGGGCGGGTCCGAAGATCACACCAGTCGATTCTGTGTTCGGATCTGCCAGGCAGCAATCCCTGCAGCAACGCTCATCGCCGCGGCCGCCAACGCCATCAGCCACAATCCCCATCCGACTTGGGCACCTACTTCACGCCCGAACAACTCCGAATTTCTCGACGTCACCTCGTTTACGTCCACGACCGCGACGACAAGGCAGATGACGCCTAGGACGGCAGCGAAACCACAGAGGACAGTTCCCGCCGCGCCGTCCCGGACCACGACAGCAAACAACATCACCGCCGCGACGATTCCCAGCACCAATGTGATTGCACCGTCACCGTCCATGGCGGTTCGCGACATTCCAATGAATGTCATCCACGGTCCGATGCTTCCGACGATGATTCCGACTCCCGCTGCGAGAGCGGCAATTACATACGGCATATATGGCGAGCCCGGGGCTGCCGCCGGTTGGGCTATCGCCTGCGAAGTAGCCACCAACGGCGGGGCCCCTATTCGTCGAGTCTGCTGGGTCCAAGCATCCCCGTTCCACCACCGCTCCCGATTCGGATCCGTTGGGTCCGGGTACCACCCGTCGGGTTGACTCATTCACGCTTCCGTTCTGCAGGGGCGGGCGACCACCGGTGACGTGCGCCGGGAGATTCCGAACGCGGCGTGCCATTCGCGGACCTCGCACTACCTCGATCGATCGCGCGGCGAACTCCTCAATCCTCCGAATTGTGACATGCCCCATACCCGTGACGGCGAAATTTCGCTTGGCGCCAGATATTGACAGCGCCCGATGGAACCGGGTGCGCAAGGATGGCCACCAGGCCTGCATCCCTGGGGAACCCGGGCCTCAACCACGTGTTCAATCCGGATCCGTGCGACCACGGCTACGCGCTCGAAACGGCGGTCCGGACGACGACCGCCGACACCGCTGCCACGACGGCGGCAACGGCCAGGAACTCCGACACGACGGCCACCAGGGCGAGGACGACCACCGCCCATGTGTCCGCTCCCAGACCCAGCGGGTCGAGGCGGTCGGCCTGCAGCGCGGCGGCGATGTTCGCCACCGTCGCGACCGCCACCCAGCCCAGATACACGAACATGGTGCCGTCGACCACCACCGCCTCGAGTCGGGACTCCGGCCGGGTTGCCGTGAGCAACACGAAAACCCTGGCCAGAACCCCGAGCAGCGCCGCGATGACCACGACGCTGAGCCAGATCAGATCGAACTGGACGGCCAGGATCCATGCGGCATTGAGCAGCATCGACGCGGCGATCCACCACCCTGACTGTCGCTGACGCGGATTCGCGCGCTGCTGCGGCAGCGCCTGCCACGCTGCGAGCGCGATCAACCCGACGTAGATGAGCGTCCAGATCGAGAAGGCGGCGCCGCCGGGCGCGACGGCCGTCGCATCGGCCGACAATGCTCCTCCCGCCGCCTCCGAGATCGGGGTTCCGGCAACCGCTCCCGAGCCGAGGAACGAACAAAGCACCGCGACGACCGCACTCAGTGCGACAACCGTCGTGCGGATCGAGTCGGTGAGCGAAGTCGTGCCGACGTGGGACGTCATGCGATGCAGATGCCCGTCCTGGCCGTTCACGAAACCCCGAAGGGTTGTCAGAGGCGCACCGCCAGCTCGGCGACCAGGTCGCCGCGGTCCCCGACCACGACATCGGACAGTCCCAGCCAGGTCGCCATCTCCCACAGCTCGACGGCGAGGGATTCGGCGACCTCCCCGGCGTCGCGACCCGGTTCGACGAACGCGCCCGGCACGCGCAGGGCGTCGGCTCCGCGGTCGGCTTTGAGGTCGACCCGCCCCACGAGGTCACCGTTCTGCAGGAACGGGAAGACGTAGTAGCCGTGCACGCGTTTGTGGGCGGGCGTGTAGATCTCGATGCGGTACCGGAAGCCGAAGAGCCGCTCGGTGCGCGGCCGGCAGAAGACGAGCGGATCGAACGGGCAGAGCAGCGCCGTGCCGTGCGCGCGTCGCGGGATGCGGGCGGCGGCATCCAGGTAGGCGGGATCGGACCAGCCGCGCACGGTCACGGGTACGAGCACGCCCTCGTCGACGAGATCGGCCACGGCCGCCGTGGTCTGCTCGGCCGAGAGCCGGTAGTAGTCGCGCAGATCCGCGGCGGTGGCCACCCCCAGCGACCGTGCCGCACGGCGAACGAGCTCGCGGATCGCGTCGCGCTCGTCGATCTCCACGCCGATCACGTCGTCGGGGAGGACACGTTCGGCCAGGTCGTAGTGCCGGGTGAAGGCGACCCGCCGGTCGACCGACAACGCGCCGGAGGCGAAGAGCTGCTCGCAGATCACCTTCGTCTCGGTGCGTCCCCACCACGGCCCGCCGCGGCCCTGCGGCGTGATCCGCAGGTGCCGTTCGATGTCCCCGGCGGTGGCGGCACCGACCTCCCTGACGACGTCGAGCACATCCCTGCCCAGCATGGGATTCTGCTCCACCACACGTCGTTCCCCGGCCCAGCGGCCGTGGGAGTAGCGGTTCATGCGCCACCGCATCAGCGGCCAGTCGTCGACGGGGATCAGCGCGGCCTCGTGCGCCCAGTATTCGACGAGGGCGCGCGGCGACCGGCTCGTGTTCTGCCAGGCGGCGGTGTCGAGGAGTTCGCGGTCGTAACCACCGATCCGGCTGAACACCGGCATGTAGTGCGCGCGCACGGCGACCGACACCGAGTCGAGTTGAAGCAACGACGTGCGCTGGACCGCGCGCAGCACGTGACGGCGCGTGGCACGGCCGGCCGGGCGACGGTCCGCGAAACCCTGGGCGGCGAGGACGACGCGTCGGGCCGCGTCGGCGGTCAACTCGAGCACACCTCCACCCTGTCATCGACCCCCGACATCGGAGCTTCCTCCCCTACCCGGGGCGACGGTGAGCGCAAAGGTGCCCCCATCGGCTGTGATTTGGGTCACGATGTGGGTGCATCCATCGGGCACAAGGAGGTGTCGTATGTCGGCGCAGGATCTCGTCCGGAAGGTCACCGACACCGTCGGATCGCTCATGGTCATGCAGCGCGCCGGGGTACTGTCGTTCCCCCGGGTCGACCACACGGTCTCCACGCTCCTCGCGGTGCGCAAGTACGGACCGTTCGCCGGGCCGGTGCACGCCGACGTCGCACGCGGCCTCGAGGCCATCGCGATCATCGACGAACGTGGCGCGGTCAGTTACCGGAACCTCGAAGGCATGTCCAACGCGCTGGTGCGGGCCTGGCAGGCTGACGGCATCCGCCCCGGCACCGTGCTGGGTGTGATGGCACGCAACCACCGCGGCCTGGTCCTGACGATGCTCGCGTCGGCGAAGCTCGGCACGAAACTCGTGCTGATGAACACCGGACTCGCACCCCGCCAGCTCGCCGACATCGCGGCCCGCGAGAACGTCGAGACGTTCGTGTTCGACTCCGAGTTCGCCGCCGCGGCCGCTGCCCTGCCCGAGGGCACCCGCACCTATCTGTCGTGGCAGGACGAGCTGGTTCCCGGCGCACCGGCCATCGACTCGCTGCTCTACAAGTTCGATCGGTCGCCGGTCCCCGCGCCGTCGGAGCCGGGCGGATTCGTGCTGCTCACCAGCGGTACCACCGGCACCCCGAAGGGCGCGCCACGCGGCCGGACCTCGCCGTTCACATCCGCCCAGTTCCTCGACCGGGTTCCGTTGCGTCGTGGCCAGAGGATGCTCATGGCCGCGCCCGCCTTCCACGGCACCGGCGTCTCCCAGATGGCGATGGCCCTGGCGCTGGGGCAGACGGTGATCATGGCGCGCCGGTTCGATCCGCTCGAAACCCTGCGGCTCATCGAGGGCGAACGGGCGAACGTGCTGGTCGTCGTGCCCACGATGCTGCAGCGCATCCTCGACCTCGGCATCGGGAAGATCACGGAGTTCGACACCTCGAGCCTGAAGATCATCTTCGCTGCCGGGTCGGCCCTGTCCCCCGATCTGTGCCGGCGCACCCGCGAGGCGTTCGGCGACGTCCTGCACAACCTCTACGGGTCGACCGAGTGCGCGGTCGCGACGGTCGCGACCCCCGAGGACCTGCGGCGCGCGCCCGGAACCGCCGGCCGCCCACCCGTGTCGTGCCGGGTGGAGATCCTCGACGACGCGGGTAACCCCGTCACCGAACCCGGCGTGTCCGGACGCATCTTCGTCGCGAGCGGGCTGAGTTTCGAGGGCTATACGGACGGGCGGGACAAGGAACGCATCCGCGGTCTGCTCGCGACCGGCGACGTCGGTCACTGGGACGCCGACGGCTATCTCTTCGTCGACGGCCGCGACGACGACATGATCATCTCCGGCGGGGAGAACGTGTATCCGCTGGAGGTGGAGAACCTGCTGGTCGAACGCGACGACGTGCTCGACGCGGCGGTGGTCGGGGTGGAGGATCCCGAGTTCGGCGCCCGCCTGCGGGCGTTCGTGGTCCCCACACCCACAGCAGCTCGCGACCCCGAGGAGATCAAGGCGTACGTGAAGGCGAATCTGGCGCGCTACAAGGTGCCGCGCGATGTGATCTTCCTCGAGGAACTTCCCCGCAACACGACGGGCAAGCTGCTCCGCCGCGTGCTCGTCGACATGAAGATCTGACCGGTCCCCTCCGAGCGAATGTATCGCTCGGCTCCTCCAACCGAGCGAACGGTACATTCGCTCGGAAAGGCGGG
>NZ_JADZGH010000197.1:11792-26450 GCF_015865005.1 Rhodococcus sp. CX | reverse complement strand
TCTGGGTTATGAGCCCAGCGAGCTACCGAGCTGCTCCACCCCGCGTTGCAGAAACGAAGTTACACGAGCGTTCGAACCGAAGGCAAATCGCCTGCACCGCCACCTCCAGGGGACGACACCCGTCGGCCCGCCGAATCGAAAATCGGCGTCCGCCACCCGAGACAACAGGTGGAAAAGGGTGACCTGGACCACATTCCGCCCATGATTCATTTCACATAACGGGCGTGTAACAGAACGGGTGGTTGACCGTTATTTTCGACCGCCGACCTGGGGGAATGCCGTTCGACGGTCTCACCAGTTGGACACGCGTCCGCCGAATCGGGTGGGTATACGCCGACGCGACGGCTCTGTACGGTCGGTCCCGGCCCGAAACCACCGGGCCAACACCGGACTGCCGCTGCTGACACCCTGCCCCGCAGGATCCGGTGCCTACGAATCCTTCGAGGGGCAGGGACGCGGCCACGACACGCGCCCACTCCCGATCGACGCCGAATCCGGTGTGACGAGGACGCCAGGGCCCGCCGCCGTCAGCGAGCGCGGAGAGGATCCACCCGCATGACCACTCTGTTCAGCAAGCGCGGCCTGGGCATGGCCGTCGTCACCGGCGCCCTCGTCGCCCTCCCCGTCGGCCTGGCCACCGGCACCGCCTCCGCAGCCACCCACAACTGGGACGGCGTCGCGCAGTGCGAGAGCGGCGGAAACTGGTCCATCAACACCGGTAACGGCTACTACGGCGGCCTCCAGTTCTCGCAGAGCACCTGGACCGCCAACGGCGGCACCGGCAGCCCGCACACCGCGTCGAAGGAAGAGCAGATCCGCGTCGCCGAGAACACCCTGCAGTCCCAGGGTCCCGGTGCGTGGCCGGTGTGCGGTCAGTACCTGACCACCGAGTCCGCTCCCGCGCCCGCGCCCGCTCCGGCGGCACCCGCCCCGGCGCCGGCCCCGGCTGCTCCGGTCGCGCCCGAGGCCCCCGTGCCCGGCGACCAGGTGCAGCAGGCCATCGACGCCGCACACGTCCTCGCCGAGCAGAACGGTCTCGGCGCCCAGTTCCAGCAGCTGATCGACGTCGCCGGCCGCTGACCGAACGCAACGAAGCCGGGCCCCGCACTGAGTGCGGGGCCCGGCTTCGTGGTCGAACCTACCGATCAGCCGCCGGTCGCCTGGTAGGCGTCGACCGCCCTCTGGACCCGTTCCAGGGCCCGGCCGTAGGCCGCGAAGTCACCGCTGCGCTGCGCGTTGCTCAGCTCGGTCAGCGCGGCGTCGAGTTCGTTCACGGCGCCGGCTGCGGTGCGGGCTGCGGCACGGACCCTTGCGCCTGTTCACCGTTCGCGCCCGGCTCCGCCGGTGCGGTCGGTGCCGATTCGCCGCCCGGCGCGGTGGCCGCATTGCCGACGCCACTGCCGAACACCTGATCCAGCGCGCCTGCCAGCGTCGGAGCGTAGCCGATGCGCACGCCGCCGCCCTGTCCCGGTTCGCGGTAGCTCACCAGCACCCGCGACAGTTGCGGGAACGTGGACGTACTGCCTCCGGTCGAGTTGCGTTCGGTGTACATCGGCTGGACGTACAGGATGCCGCCCTCCGCGATCGGTAGGGTGAGCAGGTTGCCGTAGTGGATGCGGTTCGACCGCTCGAGCAGCGTCCGTTCCGACGCCACCCGGGTATCGGAGATCATCGCGTTCTGCGTCTGCTCGGGACCGAACGTCTGGGTGTCCGTCGGCAACTGCAGGATCGTGAACTTCCCGTAGTCCTTCGGGTCGGCGTCCACCGAGATGTACGCCGACAGGAACTGCCGGTTGTAGCCGACCATCGCCGAGGTCAGCCGGAACGACGGCGCAGCCGTCTCCTCGTCGCCGACGAGCACGTAGTACGGCGGCTGGTTGGCGTTCGTCTCGACGGTGGGATCCGACGGCACCGACCAGAACGCGTTGTTCGTGAAGAACTCACGCGGGTCGTCCACGTGGTACTTCGCGAGCATCTCGCGCTGCACCTTGAACAGGTCCTCCGGGTACCGGAAGTGCGAACGCAACTCGTCGGTGATCGCCTCCTGCGGGGTCACCGCATTCGGGAACACACCCATCCACGCCTTCAGGACCGGGTCCTGATCGTCGACCTGGTACAGGGTGACCGTTCCGTCGTACGCGTCGACGGTCGCCTTCACCGAGTTGCGGATGTACGAGACCTCCTTGCGGGGCAGCAACCGGCCGGTGTTCTGGTCGATGCTGTCCTCGACGAGACCCTCGAGGGAACTGCGCTGCGCGTACGGATAGTTGTCGAGCGTGGTGTACGCGTCGACGATCCACACGATCCGGCCGTTCACCGCTGCCGGGTAGGCGTCGCCGTCGGCGGTCAGCCACGGCGCGACCTTGGTGACGCGGTCGCGGGGGTCGCGGTTGAACAGGATCTTCGAATCCTCGCCGATCGCGCCGGAGAACAGGATGTTGCGCTCGGCGTACTTCGCGGCGAACGCGAGCCGGTTGAACCAGTTCCCGATCGAGACACCACCGGAACCGTCGTAGGTGTACTTGTCGGTGTCGGTGTCGTACTCGCGCGGCCCGGAGTCGCCGGCGGCACCGACGATCGCGTAGTCCGGATTCGCCTGCGCAATGACCTCACCGAAGTAGATCCGCGGCTGCTCGACCGGGATCACCTGGCTGTCGGCCTTGAGCGAGGCGAGGTCGCTGACCATGTACACGGGGTATCCACTGTTGCTGTTGGCGGCTTCCTCCGCCGATTCGCTGGCGGCCGCGTTGACCCGGTTCGCCGGCGCGGCGACCAGGCCGTTGCCGTGCGTGTAGACGGTGTGGCGGTTGATCCAGTCGGTCTGGTTGCCGGTCAGGCTCGACGGGGACAGCTCGCGGGCGGCGACGATGTAATCCTCGACCTTCCCGTCCACGCTGTACCGGTCGATGTCGAGCGACTGCGGGAACCCGTAGAAGTTCTTGAGCTGCTGCTGCTGGGTGAACGTGCGCGGCAGCACGTTCGGGTCGAGCAGGCGCGTGTTCGCGATGGTCGTCAGGTCCGCGGGCACACCGCTCGGCGACGCGGTGCCGACCCCCGGATAGTCCCGGTACTCCACCTTGTCGTCGGTGATGCCGTACGCCTCGCGGGTCGCGGCGATGTTCCGTTCGATGAACGGGGATTCCTTGTCCGCGGCGTTCGGGCGCACCGAGAACTGTTCGACGACCAGCGGATACACCGCGCCGACGAGGATCGACGAGAGCACCAGCAACGCGGTGGCCAGCGCCGGGATCCGCAGATCCCGCAGCACGATCGCGGCGAAGAACGCGATCGCACAGATCACCGCGATGGCCAGCAGGATGAGCTTCGCCGGCAGCACCGCGTGGATGTCGGTGTAGCCGGGGCCGGTGAACGTGGGTTCCTTGCGGCCGCTCCACAGCAGCGTGTACCGGTCGAGCCAGTAGGCGATCGCCTTGAGCGCGACGAACACACCGGCGAGAACCGCGAGCTGGATCCGCGCGGCACGGCTGACGTTGCCGCCGCGGCCGGCGAGCCGGATACCGCCGAAGATGTAGTGGGTGACCAAGTTCGCGATGAGCGCAAGGATCACCGCGACGAACATCCAGTTCAGCAGGAACCGGTAGAACGGCAGGTCGAACGCGTAGAACCCGACATCGAGCCCGAACTGCGGATCCACGGTGCCGAACGAGCCGCCGTTGAAGAACATCTGCACGGTGACCCAGCTGGCCTGCGCGACCAGACCCGACAGCAGACCCAGCACGATCGGGATGCCGAGCCCGAACATGCGCATGCGGGTCATCACCGTGGTGCGGTATCGCGCGACCGGGTCGTTGGGACCGGCCGTGGGCACGAACACCGGCCGCGATCGATAGGCCAGCAGCATCGCCAGCCACACGACGGCGCCGACGAAGAGCGCGGTGACCACGAACAGGACGATGCGGGTCACTAGCACCTTGACGTACACGTCGCGGTACTCCACCTCACCGAACCACAGCCAGTTGGTGTATGCGTCGACGAGCCGGGGACCGAGCAACAACAAGGCCGCCACCACCAGCGCGAGGATCAGCAGAACCTTGCTGCGTTTGGACAGGGTGGGTACCCCTGATGGGGGCCTCATTCCCACGTGTCACACTCCCAACTCTTCGGCGGCGCCGGATCACGCCGCAGTTGCTCGCCCCCGTGCATCGCGCGCCGCGCGCGTACACCGGTGACCGTTTCGCCCCAACTCTACGGAACGAATCGCTCCTGCCGCCGAATCGGCGGACTCACGGAACCGGTCCCGTGAGCCGCGGTGATTCACCGCCGGCTCACGGTGCAAGGATAGGACGGTGAGTGAGCATCTTCCCGTCCCCTCCGAAGAAGGCCTGCGCCGCTGCGTCGGCGAGATCGTCGACTTCGTCGACGCCGACGGCTGGGGCCGTCCGCCGGTGATGTTCGCGCTGGTCCCGACCGCGCTGCTGGCTGCGGAGGAACCATCGCTCGGTGACCGGCTCGACGAGGGCAGCGAATACACCCCGATCGAACAGGACGCCTTCCCCGAGGACGTCGAGGGTGGCAGTCCCGCGCTCGACGAATTCCTGGCGACCACGAGCTGGCCGTCGTCGGTGGCCGGGTGTGTGCTGGTCCAGGAGATCGTGGTGTTGCCGCCCAGCGCAGAGTCCGATCTCGACGACGCACTCGCGCCGCGGCTGGCCGACGCGCACGCCGCGGACGAGGCGGCGCGGCTCGCGGCGCACAGTCATCCCGACCGGCGTGAGGCGCGCCTGATCGCGGGGGTGCTGCGCGACGGGCCGTCGCTGTGCCTGCTGCAGCTGCGCCCCACCGACGACGAGGATCCGTTCGCGGGCATCGAACTGCGCACCTACGAGAACCTGGCGCCGAACCTGGTCGCCGCGCTCTACGCGACGCTCGAACCCGACGAGGACTGACGTCCCGCGGTCACGCGCAGGTGGGTGCGTCGCCACCGGCGGCGACGGTCGCGAGGGCGTCGATCGCGTCGTCGAGCGACTCGACCCGGATCAGCTGCAGCCCGTCGGGGACGTCGGTGAGGGCCTCGGCGCAGTTGTCCGCGGGCACCAGGAAGTAGGTCGCGCCGTCGTCGACCGCGCCGTCGAGCTTGTGGGTGATGCCGCCGATCGGTCCGACCTTGCCGTCCGAATCGATGGTGCCGGTGCCCGCGACGGCGAGCCCGCCGTTGAGCGGGCCGGGGCTGAGCTTGTCGACGACGGCGAGGCTGAACATCAGGCCGGCCGAGGGGCCGCCGATGTCGGCGAGGTTGAAGGTGACGGTGAACGGCACCTCGGGCACCTCTTCGGTGGTGATCCCGAGGTAGCCCTTCTCCGGGTCACCCGGACGCGCCGCGACGGTGACCTGCACGTCCTCGTCCATGCCGTCGCGGCGGACCTGGACGGCCAGTTCCGTACCCGGTGCGGCCGCCCCGACGGCGCGCTGCACGCTTCCGGCCGTGGTCACCGGCTCCCCCGCGACCGCAACGATCTGGTCTCCCTCGCGGAACACGCCGGTCGCGGGCGCGTCCTCGCCGACCTGCGCGACCCGCACCGTCACCGGCAGACCGAGGTGGTGCAGCGCGGCGAGTTCGGCGCTGCGTTCGGACTGGGTGAACAGCGCCTGGTCGGCGGCACGGACGTCGTCCTTGCTGACATTCGGCGGATACACGGTCTCGCGCGGGGCGAGCGCGTACCGGTCGCTGATCCACACCGTCAGTGCCTGCGCGAGAGTCAGCTGGTCGTTGACGCCGACAGTGGTCATCCGCAGCTGACCGGTGGTCGTGTCGGGTTCGATGCCGTCGATCTGTACGACGGGCTTGCCGTCCGCCTCGCCGAGTGTGTCGAACGTCGGCCCCGGGCCGAGCGCCACGTACGGAACCTTCACGTTGGTGGCGATACCCGCCAGAGCCAGAAGGGGGACCAGCACCGCGAGCGGCGTCACGAACCGTCGATTCACCCGGTCCAGGGTAGCGGCAGCCGATGTTCGCGATCAGCGTGACCACGCAGGACCGATCGCCGTCGGACGCCTTGTACCGTTGGATACATGAGCGACACGCCTTTCGGCTTCTCGAACTCCGACGACGACCCGGACCGGAAGAAAGACGACAGCTCCGGCACCGGCGGGTCCGGATCCGAGGGCGGTGCGTCCGGCGGCTTCCCGTTCGGCTTCGGGCTGCCGGGCGGTGCGAACCCGTTCGGTGGTGGTGACCCCGGCGCCAACCCGTTCGGCGCCCAGGGCTTCGACCCCGCCCAGCTCGGCCAGATGCTCTCCCAGTTCGGCCAGATGCTCAGCGGGATGGGCAACGCGATGGGCACCGGCGGCACCGGGCCGGTGAACTACGAGGTCGCCATGAAACTGGCCCGGCAGCAGGTCGGGTCCTTCACGCCGGTCTCCTCCGGGGAAGCCGATGCGATCCGCGACGCGGCGCACCTCGCGGAACTGTGGCTCGACGGTGCGACAACGCTCCCGGCGGGCGCGACCCGCACGGTCGCGTGGACGCCGGTCGAGTGGCTCGAGAACACTCTCGACACCTGGAAGCGGCTGTGCGATCCGGTGGCCGAGCAGATCAACGGCATGTGGATCCAGGGCCTGCCCGAGGAAGCCCGGCAGATGGCCGGCCCCATGCTCGGCATGTTCGGGCAGATGGGCGGGCTCGCGTTCGGTTCCCAGCTCGGTCAGGCGCTCGGCCAGCTGTCGAAGGAGGTGCTGACCTCCACCGACATCGGCCTGCCGCTCGGCCCGGCCGGAACCGCGGCGCTGCTGCCCGAAGCGATCGACAAGTTCGGTGACGGCCTCGAACAGCCCGCGCAGGAGGTGCTGGTGTTCCTGGCCGCCCGCGAGGCGGCGCACCAGCGTCTGTACAGCCACGTGCCGTGGCTGCGGCAGCGGCTGCTCTCGACCGTCGAGGACTACGCCCGCAACATCCGCATGGATTTCTCCGCCATCGAGGATCTCGCGCAGGGCCTCGACCCGTCCGCGCTGACCGATCCGTCGAAGCTCGAGGAGATTCTCAAGCAGGGCGCCCTCGAACCGCAGACCACCCCGGAACAGAAGCAGGCGCTCGAACGGCTCGAAACACTGCTCGCGCTCGTCGAGGGCTGGGTGGAGACCGTCGTGTCCGACGCGCTCGGCGACCGGATCCCCGGGACGTCGGCGCTGAGCGAGACCCTGCGTCGCCGGCGTGCGTCGGGCGGTCCCGCCGAGCAGACCTTCGCGACGCTGGTCGGCCTCGAACTGCGGCCGCGCAAGCTGCGGGAGGCCGCGGCGCTGTGGCGGACACTCACCGAGCAGGCCGGTACGGACGCGCGGGACAAGGTGTGGGCCCATCCGGACCTGCTTCCCGAGTCGTCCGACCTGGACAGCCCGGCCGGATTCGTCGACCGGGTTCTCGGCGGCGACACCGGGGCGTTCGACGATCCGATCGCCCAGTTGCGGGCCGTCGAGGAACGCGAGCGCGCGGAGAAGGAGAAGGGCAACGGCGAGCAGGGCGGCGAGGCCGGTCCCGACGAATCGGCCTGACGCCCTGTTTCCGCAGGCAGCAACCGGTTTCTGCCTGTGGATAACCCGCTGATCGGGGGGCGTTGCCGGACCAGGCGGCTGTCAGACTCGACGTCATGACGTCGTCACCTGCGCACCCGTCCGGCCCCGCCCTGGACCCCTGCCTCGAACTGCTGCGCCGCCCGGACGGCACCGTCCAGCTCGGCTGGGGACCCGAGACGGGTGCCCTGCTGGCCCCACCGGAGGGCATCGACACGTTCGATCTGCTCACCGTGCTGCGGATGCTCGACGGTCGCCACCCGCGTGAGACGGTGCTCGCCCACGTCGCGGATCGCGGCATGGACGCGGCCGCGGTCGACGCGATCCTCGACGATCTCGTCGCGTGCGGGGCGCTGTGGGACCCCGCGGCACACACCGGTCCGGCCACCACGACGGAACCGCGCGTGCGGATCCACGGAGACGGTCCGATCGCCGATGCGGTCGCCGCGCACCTGACGGTGTCGTCGGTGCGGGTGTCGCGGTCCGGTTCGTATCCGCAGACCAGCGACGTCACGACCTGGAACGTGCACTGCGTACTGCTCACCGACGATCTGACGCCGGATCCGAATCTCGTCCTGGATCTCATGCGGCACCGGATCCCGCACCTTCCGGTCCGGCTCCGGGACGGCCGCGGTGTCGTCGGCCCGTTCGTGGTCCCCGGCCGGACCAGTTGCCTGCGCTGCGCGGACCTCGCTCGCACCGATCTGGATCCCGCGTGGCCGCACCTGGCGACCCAGCTGTGGGGCCGGGTCGGACGCGCCGACCCTGCCGTGGTCCTCGCGACCGCGGCGGTCGCGGTCGGGCAGATCGACGCCCTCGCGGCCGGCCGGCCGGAGAACGCGCCGATCCTGATCGACCGCACCCTCGAGGTGGACCTCGGCGCGCACCGGTTCACGACACGCCGTTGGTTCCGGCATCCGCGATGCACGTGCGGACCGATGACGGAGCCCGGTCGTGCATGATGGTGGGCGTGGCCGAGATTCCCCGTAAGAGCTCTTCCCGCACCGCCAAGCTGGCGAGCATCCCGCTCGGGATCGCCGGACGCGCCGCGGTCGGTTTCGGACGCCGACTCGCCGGCGGCGACCGCGACGAGATCGACGCCGAGCTGGCCGCGAAGGCGGCCGAGCAGTTGTTCTCCGTCCTCGGCGAGCTCAAGGGCGGCGCCATGAAATTCGGGCAGGCACTGAGCGTCATGGAGGCCGCCGTCCCGGAGGAGTTCGCCGAGCCGTATCGCGAGGCACTGACCAAGCTGCAGTCCGAGGCTCCGCCGCTGCCCGCGAAGGCCGTGCACCGGGTACTCGATCAGCAGCTGGGAACCCGCTGGCGCGAGCGTTTCTCCTCGTTCGACGACGTGCCGACGGCGTCGGCGAGCATCGGGCAGGTGCACCGGGCGGTGTGGTCCGACGGTCGCGACGTCGCGGTGAAGGTGCAGTATCCGGGTGCCGACGAGGCGTTGCGCGCGGATCTGCGCACGCTGCAACGATTCGCGGGTCTGTTCGGGACGGTCATGCCGGGGACCGATGTTCGTCCGGTCCTCGACGAGTTGACCGCCCGCACGGAGGAGGAACTCGACTACCGCATCGAGGCGGACAACCAGCGGGCCTTCGCCCGGGCGTTCGACGGCGACCCCCGCTTCCTGGTGCCGCACGTCGTCGCGAGCGCACCGAAAGTGGTCGTGACCGAATGGCTTTCGGCAACACCGCTGTCGGCGATCATCCAGAACGGCACCCGCGAGCAGCGCAACCGCGCGGGGGCGCTGCTCGCCGAGTTCCATTTCGCCTCGCCCGCCGTGGTCGGGCTGTTGCACAGCGATCCGCATCCCGGGAACTTCATGCTGCTCGACGACGGCCGCCTGGGCATCATCGATTTCGGAGCGACCGCGGCGATGCCCGACGGGCTGCCGCCGGTGCTGGGCCGGATGGTGCGCCTGGCCGTGGAGGAGCGGTTCGACGAGCTGACCGAACTGCTGTACTCGCATCGGTTCGTGTTGCCCGGCAAGGAGGTGACGGACCGCGAGATCGCGGACTACCTCCGGCCGTTCACCGATCCGATCCGCACCGAATCGTTCCACTTCACGCGGGCGTGGCTGCAGAAGGCCGCCGGCACGGCCACCGATTTCTCGAGCCCGCAGTTCCGCACCGCGCGGACGCTGAACCTGCCGCCGGAGTACGTGAGTGTGTTCCGGGTGCTGCTGGGCTCGGTGGGAATCTGCGCGCAGCTCGACGCGTACGCACCGTACATGCGCATCCTGTCGGAATGGTTGCCCGGTTTCACGGACGACCGGTCCGAGGTCCTCGAGTGATCCCCTGATCCCGAGGGCCCCGGACCGGGTCCGGAGTGGTCACGAATTCACGCGCACACCAACTGTTTCCGGGGGCGACCCCGGGGACGCTTGCGTGCGACGACGGTTCCGCGATCGAAGATCTCGCCGCCCCACACACCCCACGGCTCCGCGCGATCGAGTGCCGCCGCGAGGCAGCGCGTGCGGATGGGGCAGCCGGTGCACAGCGCCTTGGCCTGCTCGAGCTCGGCCGGGGTCTCGGCGAACCACAGGTCCGGGTTGTCCTGTCGGCACGGGAGTTCACGCACACGTGCCGCCCCGGTCCGGTCGATCGCGACGACGATCTCGGTCACGGTCACGGTCGTCGTGGTGGGCACAGTTGCGGTCGGCACAAGGGCCTCCTTCTGGCTGGTTCGGATGATGTGAGCGAACCGGTGGCCGGAAAGAAGAACGGCCACGGTCCGCTGAGCGGGGTCCGTGGCCGAAACGATGGGGCTGGTTACCGGGGAATCTCCCGGAACCGGCTTCGGGCCACGGACGAGGCGGCGGCGGCGCGGGGGCGATGCGCCTGCCGTGCGGCAGCGAGCGGCGCCACGACGCGCGCGGCGGCCAGTGCTGCTGCAGCTGCCTTGAAGCCGATCATCGTGGCCACCTCCTCACATCGTTCGCGCACGAGCTCTTCCCGTGACAACATCGTCCAGCCTAGATTCGATGCCGTCGATCGCACAAGTTATTTTCTACCTGCGGTTTTGCAGTCAGAGGGTTTTGCGGTCAGAGGGTTTTGCGGTCAGAGGTCGAGAGTGTCCGCGGTGCGTTCGCCGCGCACGAGGGCCAGCACGTCCTCGCCGTACTGCTCGAGCTTCTTCGCACCGATCCCCGGGATCGCCACCAGTGATCGGGTGTCGCCCGGCCGCTGCTCGGCGATCGCGACGAGCGTGTTGTCGCTGAACACGACGTAGGCCGGCACCTTCTGCTCCTTCGAGCGTTCCCGCCGCCAGTTCTTCAAGGCCACCAGCAGGTCCTCGTCGAGGTTCGACGGGCAGGTCTCGCACCGGCCGAGCATCGTCGACGTCGACCCCATCAGCGGCTTGCCGCACACCCGGCACTGCGGCCGCTTCTTCTTCGAGGGCGGGGGTGTCGCGATGCGGGAGGCCGGCGAGTCCTCCGGGATGAGCCCGTGCAGGAACCGGGACCGGCGCCGCGTCCGGCGACCGCCCTCGCTGCGCGACAGCGCCCACGACAGGTGCAGGTGGACGCGGGCGCGGGTCACCCCGACGTACAGCAGGCGGCGTTCCTCCTCGATGCCCGCCTCGTCCGGCGGGGTGTTGCTGTCGCCGGTGACATGGCTGATGGGGAGCATGCCGTCCGTGAGTCCGACGAGGAACACGGCGTCCCATTCGAGGCCCTTGGCGGCGTGCAGCGATGCGAGGGTCACGCCCTGCACGGTCGGTGGCTGCCGAGCTTCGGCGCGTGCCGCGAGGTCGCGCAGCAATTCGTCGAGGGTGAGTTCGGGCTGGTGCTCGAGCAGTTCCTCGGTGAGCTGCACGAGCGCGGTCAGCGACGCCCAGCGTTCGCGGGCCTGCGCACCCGCCGGTTCGGTGTCGGTGAGGCCTAGCGGCACCAGGACCGCGCGGACGAGGGTGAGGAGCCCGGTGCCCCGGCCCGATTCCTCGGGCAGGTCGTCGCGATTGTGCACCTGCCGCAGCGCGTTGACGGCCTGCCGCACCTCGTCGCGCTGGAAGAACCCTTCACCGCCGCGCACCTGATACGGGATCCCGGCCTCGGTGAACGCCTGCTCGTACACCTCCGACTGCGCGTTGATCCGGTACAGCACCGCGATCTCCGCGGCGTCGACCCCGTCGCGCAGCAGCTTGGCGATCGCCTTCGCGACGGCGGTGGCCTCGGCCGGTTCGTCGTCGTACTCGGCGAAGTGCGGCTCGGGGCCGGGCGGGCGCTGCCCGATCAGCTGCAGCCGGGTGCCGGCGATGCGGCCGCGGGCCGCGCCGATCACCCGGTTGGCGAGGTCGACGACCTGCGGGGTGGAGCGGTAGTCGCGTTCGAGGCGCACGATCGTCGCATCGGGGAAGCGCCGGGTGAAGTCGAGCAGGTACTTCGGGGTGGCGCCGGTGAACGAGTAGATGGTCTGGTTGGCGTCGCCGACGACGGTGAGGTCGTCGCGGTCGCCGAGCCACGCGTCGAGGACGCGCTGCTGCAGCGGGGTGACGTCCTGGTATTCGTCCACGACGAAGCAGCGGTACCGATCGCGGAACTCCTCGGCGACGGCGCTGTTCTCCTCGAGCGCGCTCGCGGTGTGCAGCAGCAGGTCGTCGAAGTCGAGGTACATCCCCTCCTCGCGGACCTTGAGTTTCTCGTAGATCTCGTAGACCGCTGCAACCCGGGAAGCCTCGGCAGGGGGTTCGCGGCGGACCCGCGCGACCGCGGCCGGATAGTCCTCGGGCGCGATGAGCGAGCCCTTCGCCCATTCGATCTCCGAGAGCAGGTCGCGCACCGTGTCCGTGTCGGTCGCGAACTTGGCGCGGTGCGCGGCCTGGGACACGACCGCGAACTTGCGGTCGAGCAGCTGCCACGGGATGTCTCCGACGACCTGCGGCCAGAAGTAGCGCAGTTGCCGCAACGCGGCCGCGTGGAAGGTGCGGGCCTGCACCTGGGGGCCGGATCCGCCGACTCCCAGTGCACGCAGGCGGGACCGCATCTCCCCCGCCGCGCGGGCGGTGAAGGTCACCGCGAGGACTTGGCCGGCGGAGACGTGACCGGCGGACACGAGGTGCGCGATGCGCCGGGTGATGGTGCGGGTCTTGCCGGTGCCGGCGCCGGCGAGTACACATACCGGGCCTCGCGGGGCGAGTACCGCCGCCGCCTGCTCCGGGTCCAGCCCGTCCACCGCCGCATCCACTCGCATGGCCTCCATCATGGCAGTGCGTCCCGACAGCCGGTTGCCGCGACTCCCTCGACGCCTGTGGCGCAGAACACATTCGGCACCCCGTCGGGAACAGATCCGCCTCGATGTGGTGTTCTCGCCAGCATGACGATCGAAACCCCCGCCCTCACGATGTACTCGACCACCTGGTGTGGCTACTGCCGCCGTCTGAAGACGCAGCTCGATGCGAACGGCATTGCGTACACCGAGATCGACATCGAGGCCGATCCGGCCGCCGCGGAGTTCGTCGGCAGCGTCAACGGGGGCAACCACGTCGTCCCGACCGTGAAGTATGCGGACGGCAGCACCGCCACCAACCCGTCGCTGGTCGAGGTCAAGGCCGTGCTCGGCCTGTAGCTTCTGTTCGTATCCGCTCGGTCGCCAGTCATCCGCCGACGCAATCGTCAGAGTGGACGACTGACGGCCGAGCGGATCCTGTAGGTCGGCGAACTCAGGCGTTCGCCCAGCCTTCGAGCATGCCGCGCGCGATCGAGATCGACCCGGGCAGCAGCAGCGGCGCGTCCTCGGGCGACGCCCAATCCCCGACCTCGAGGGCCGCGTGGACCTGTTCGCGGGTGAACCAGAACGCCTCGGCGATCTCCCCGTCCTGGAACTCGAACGGCTGGTCCGGGTCGGCGACCGCGGCGAACCCGAGCATCACCGACCGCGGGAACGGCCACGGCTGGCTGCCCAGGTAGCGGACGTCACGCACGTCGAGTCCGACCTCTTCTCGGATCTCCCGGACCACGCAGGATTCGAGGGATTCGCCGGCCTCTACGAATCCGGCGAGCACCGAGAAGCGTCGCTCCGGCCAGGTCGGTTGCCGGGCGAGGAGCACGCGGTCGCCGTCGTCGTGCACGAGACAGATGATTGCGGGGTCGGTGCGCGGGAACTCCTCGTGACCGGTGACGGTGCTGATGCGCGACCATCCCGACATCGTCGGTTCGGTCACGGATCCGTCGATCGCGCTGTACCCGGCCTGGTCGTGCCAGTTGAGCAGCGCGACTGCGCTGACCATCAGGTCCGCGTCGGCACTGTCGAGACGCTCCCCCAGCCGACGCAGGTCGGCGACCTTCCCGGTCTGCGCGAGCACGCGGACGGCCCAGATGTGCCGGTCCTCGCGCACCCCCAGGAACACCGCGCCCGGTTGCGGTTCGGGCCCGAGTTCGACGGCCTTGCCGAACACGATCTGGTCGCCGTCCACCGGCACCTGACCACGACGGTCGACGCGCAGCAGCCGGGCCTGCGCCCAGCCCGCGCGCAACGCCTCGGCGTCGGAGCGCAATTCCTCGGCACGGTCGACGACGGTGCGGGAGAGCAACGGGGTGCCGGACAGTTCGAAACGGGTCACGCCCTGCACCTTATCCGCGCCTCGCGCCGGCGGATCAGGCAGACACCCGGCGGATGTAGAGCAGTTTGTCGTTCGCCTCGACCGCATCGACCTCCGGGGCGCCGATGCGCAGCAGGCGGCCGTCGCGGACGACGCCGAGCACGATGTCGGACAGGTGCCGCGGCGATCCGCCGACCTCGCCCGGTTCGACGTCGCGCTCGGCGATCGCGAACCCGGCCTCCGGGGTCAGCAGATCCTCGATCATCTCCACGACATTCGGGGTGGTCGTCGCGATGCCGAGCAACCGTCCCGCGGTTTCCGACGAGATGACCACCGAGTCCGCGCCGGACTGGCGCAGCAGATGGGTGTTCTCGGATTCGCGGATCGCGGCGACGATCTTCGCCTTCGGCGCGATCTCGCGGGCGCTGAGTGTCACCAGCACGGCGGTGTCGTCGCGGTTCGCGGCGACGATGACCGCCGACGCGTGCTGCACCCCGGCCAGGCGCAGCACATCCGACTTCGTCGCCGACCCCTGCACCGTCACCAGCCCCTGCCCGGCCGCCGTCTCCAGCACCACCGGGTCCA
>NZ_JADZGH010000197.1:7291-11782 GCF_015865005.1 Rhodococcus sp. CX | reverse complement strand
CGTCGACAGCAGTACGGCCCTTGGTGCCGTAGCCGATGACGACGGTGTGATTACGCACTTTGCGCCTCCAACGCTGAATCTTGAATGCCTGGCGGGAATTCTCGGTGAGCGCCGACAGGGTCGTACCGACCAGGACGATGAGGAAGAAGATCCGCAGCGGGGTGATCACCAGGACGTTGATCAGCCGCGCTTCCGGTGTGAACGGGGTGACGTCGCCGTATCCGGTCGTGGAGAGCGAGACCGTCGCGTAGTAGATGCAGTCGAGCAGGGACATCTCGTTGTCCTGCACGTCGCGGTACCCGTCGCGGTCGATGTAGACGACGAGAACCGCCAGCGCCAGTGCGGCGAGCGCGTACCCGATCCTCCGGGCGATCGCCACGCCGGGGCTCTGCTGTTCCTGCGGCACACGCAGGACGCCCACCAGCGCGAAATCCGGGCGCTCGGTGAGCTGATCGGAGCGGCTGAACCGCGCGCGCAACCTGCCGGGCATTGCGTGGACTCCACCTCTTCGTCGTCGGTTGCCCGCACCGGAACGTGCAGACATCGCGTCGCAGCCTACGCTCAGAGGGCTACCGTGGCTCACATGTCCACGCAACCGGCCCGCGCGCCCGCCCTGCGGCTCGCCGCGCTGCTGCTCGGCTCCGGAACACTGCACTTCGTTCGCCCGCAACCGTTCGATCGGATCGTGCCCAGGGCGTTGCCGGGCGACGCCCGTGCCTACACCTACGCGTCGGGTGCGGCGGAACTGGCCGTCGGTACCGCACTGGTCGTTCCGCGCACGCGCCGGCTCGGGGGTGCCCTCGCCGCGGTGCTGTTCGTCGCGGTGTTTCCCGCCAACATTCAGATGGCCGTGTCGTGGCTGCGCAGCGACCGACTCTTGCCCGCGGCAAAGGCAGCCGCGGTCGCGCGACTGCCCTTGCAGATTCCGTTGGTCACCGAGGCCGTGAAGGTGTGGCGACGCTCGCCCCGCACTCAGACGCGGGGCCGGCGGTAAGCGGCCCGCGCCCACAGCCAGCCGGCGAGGGTCAGGCCCACACACCACGCGACGGCGATCCCGGCGGTCGCCGCCTCCGGGCCGGTGCCGGCGAGGAGTCCACGGACGGTCTCGATGATCGGTGTGAAGGGCTGGTATTCGGCGAACACGCGCACCGCGGTGGGCATGGTCTCGACCGGCACGAACCCACTACCCAGGAACGGCAGGAGCAGCAGGATCATCGGGGTGTTCGACGCCGACTCGACGCTGCGCGCGGCCACGCCCATCGCGACCGACAGCGAGGTGAGCGCGAGCGCGACCAGAGCCAGGAAACCCACCAGCGCAAGCCATTCGGCAGCATCTGCGCCCGGGCGGAATCCCAGGGCGACGGCCACACCGAGCACCGCCGCGATGGCCGGCATGGTTTGCACGACGGCCGCCCCGGCATGGCCGCCGAGTACCGACACGGGTGCGACGGGCATGGTGCGCAACCGCGTGACGATGCCCCCGGTCATGTCCATCGCGACGCCGATCGCGGTGGACTGCGCGACGGCCGCCGCGGTCATCACGAGCATGGTCGGCGTGAGGTACTCGAGGTAGGCGGCACGACCCCCGGCTCCCGGTGAAACACCTTCGGCGACACCGGCTCCGAAGGCGCCACCGAAGACGAAGACGAACAGCAGCAACAGCACGACCGGCATTCCGACGACGGTCACGGTCAGCGACGGGTAGCGGACCATGCGCAGCAGGCCGCGCCTGGTCATCGTCATCAGATCGCGGATGGCGCGGGTCAGGCCGGACGGGCCCGCCGGAACGAGCGCGGGAGCGAATGCGGTGGCGTCGGCGGCGGTCATCACGCCACCTCCTTCGTGTCGGTCGGTGCAGTCAGGGTGAGGAAGACGTCGTCGAGCGAACCGGCGTCGTGAGCGGCCTTGAGTCCGGCCGGGGTGTCGTGGGCGACGAGGCGGCCGCCGTGCAGGACGGCGACGCGGTCGGCGAGATGGTCCGCCTCGTCGAGATATTGGGTGGTCAGCAGCACACTCGTGCCGCCGTCGACCAGGGTCCGCACCTGGTCCCAGAGGTCGCGGCGGGCACGCGGATCCAGGCCCGTGGTGGGTTCGTCGAGGAAGACCACCTGCGGATCGCCGACGAGGGTCATGGCCAGGTCGAGCTTGCGCTGCATGCCGCCGGACAACTGCTGCGCCTGCTGGCGCGCAGCCTCGGCGAGGCCGAATCGGTCGAGCAGATCCGCGATGCGGCTGAGGCTTTCGGATCGGGGCAGGTGGAACAGATCGGCCATGAGCCGCAGATTCTCGGTTGCGGTCAGCAGCGGATCGACCGCCGACAGCTGACCGGTCACCCCGATCAGCCTCCGCACGATGTCCGGTTCACGGGCGACGTCGTGGCCCAGAACCCGCGCGGTGCCGCCGTCGGCGGGAAGCAGCGTGGACAGGATCGAGACGGTCGTGGTCTTGCCGGCGCCGTTGGGCCCGAGCAGCGCCGTGACGGTACCGGCCGGCACCGTCAGGTCGAGGCCGTCGAGCACGGTCCGGTCGCCGTACTGTTTGCGGAGCCCGGCGATCTCGATCGCCGGGGCAGGGTGGGTGGACATGAACACTCCTCGCGGTGGGACCGGGTGCCCCCGGCACCGCCGGGAGCGTCAGATGTCGAGGTCCTCGACCTCGGGTTCGGTGGCATTGACCTCCACCAGAGCGGCCAGCTCGGCGGGGACCTCCGCCCGCAGGTCCTCGAAGGTGTCGTAGACCTCGAGGATCGCGGCCGCGGGGGTTTCCCCCCACTGCTGGTCGGTCGCGAAATGCTTGCGCCAGCCGGTCAGCTGGCCGTCCTTGCCGGCGGTGTGCACGAAGCCCTTCGGCCGGGAGACGTGGACGGCGAGTTTGCCGGTGCGCGTTCGATACACGCGGTAGTGCTCGGTCCCGGTGGCGGTGGATCGGTTCCAGTCGGCCAGCAGTACTCCCTGGAACCGCTGCAGTTTCCCGGCGCCGACACCGACCCGGACGGTGATCTCCTCGAAGCCTTCCAGACGCCCTTCCTCGACCTCGACGAGGCGGTGCAGAGCCTTGGAGATCGCCGCGGAGAGATTGCCCCCGGTGAGTTCCTGGGCGCGCTGGAACACCGGCAGGTCGGCATCGGAGACGTAGATCGTCTTGTTCGGCATGAGGCCATCGTAACCATGGCACGAGTATACGTATATGTCTACGTATAGCAATACCGCCGGTTTCGGCACATTCACGTCCGACGGGAATCGCCGGCTGTCGGTCACCATTCACGTGTGGATCCCGTTTTCGAACGTGCCGACTTCGACGATTCGAGCCTGGCGCTCTTCCTGCAGGCGCACTTGGACGACATCGCCCCCACCGCACCGGCGGAAAGTCGACACGCCCTCGATCTGTCGGAGCTCCGGAACCCGGCCGCATGCGCACCGCTCCCCACCTACGAGGACGAGGAATTGCACGCGCCCTGCTCGAGCACCTGATTCAGGAGGCCGAAGGCCGAGGGGTTACACGGCTCTCGTTGGAGACCGGCTCGATGGAATTCTTCGCACCGGCGCGTCGTCTGTATGCCGGAGCCGGTTTCGTCGAGTGTCCACCGTTCGGCGACTACCTCGACGATCCGAACAGCATCTTCATGACGCTGTCGCTCGCCCGACAATGCCGGCCGGCACCGGCGGAAGCGGACCCTGCTACGAAAGCTCCTGTGGCGCTTCGCCTTCGAGTGGCGGATCCGGTTCACCGACCGCCCCGGCCGAGCGGATCAGCTGCTCGAGCTCCCCGGCGCCCGGCAGATCGGCCGGCGCGACCGTGCGGCCGGTGCGCACGTAGTGGAACGCGGCCCGCACCCGGTCGAGCGGCAGCTCGGCGGGCCGGCCGGTGTGCCGCGCGGTACGGGCGGCCATGAGCTGCGCCCACGCGAGCCGGTAGGCGGCGAGCTGCATCGCCACCGACTTCAGCTTCTCGTCGGTCGGCTCGGCACCGGTCTTCCAGTCGATGACGGTCCAGCCGCCGTCGGGATCCTCGAACACCGCGTCGATGCGGCCGCGGATCACGGTGCCGCCGATCGACGTCTCGAACGGCACCTCCACCTCGACCGGGCTGCGCTGCGCCCACGGCGACCGCAGGAACGCCTCCTGCAACCGGTCGAAGTCGGTTTCGTCGCCGTCCTCGTCGTCGGCGCCGGGCAGTTCGTCGAGATCGAGCAACCGCGTCGCGCCGTACCGACGCTCGAGCCACGCGTGGAAGGCGGTGCCGCGGCGGGCCAGCGGGTTGGGACGGAACGGCAGCGGCCGCCGCAGCCGGGCCGCGAGGGCGTCCGGGTCGGTGGCGAGGTCGACGAGCTGACTGACCGACATCTGCGCGGGCAGCACCACCTCGGCGGCGCTCTCGGCGCGGCGTTCCCGTTCGGCGAGCAACGCGTCGACGTCGGCGGCCCACTCGTCGGGATCGTCCTCGAAGCTCGCCGGGGGTGGCGGTTCGGGTGCGTCGAGCGCCGCGAGGACC
>NZ_JADZGH010000197.1:4834-7281 GCF_015865005.1 Rhodococcus sp. CX | reverse complement strand
CGGCCCGGCGGGCACCGAGCGGGTCGCGCGGCCACGGTGCCGTGCGCGGGGTCGCGGTCAGCGGGTTCTCGGTGCCGGCTTCCGGTGCGGGCGCCCAGGTCTCGATCACCCCGAGGTCCGGCTGCGCCTCCACGAGGTCGTGGAGTTCGGTCAGGAACGGCGACGGGCCCTTCGGTTCGCTTCCGGACTCGGCCCAGTGGTGGCCCGAGACGAACAGGGCCCGTTCGGTGCGGGTCAGCGCGACATAGAACAGGCGGCGGTCCTCGTCGAGCTTGCGCTGCTTGAGCGCGTCCTTGTGCGCGGAGATCGTGTTCTCGAGGACCTTGCGGTCGTAGACCTCGTCGAGGTGGAGTTGCGGGACCCCCTCCGTCGCAGTGCCGTCCGCGAAGATCTCGGAGCGGTCGCCGCGCAACTGCGGCGGTAGTTCCGTGACCGAGCCGAGCCACGTCGCCGCCGCGGTCGACGACGGGAAGACCCCGGCGCTGACGTGCGGCACGGCGACGACCTCCCATTCGAGGCCCTTGGCCGAATGCACCGTGAGAACCTGCACGCAGTTCGGGTCGACCTCCACCTCACCGGGTGCGAGGCCCTGCTCGATCTGTTCGGCGGCGGCGAGATAGGCGAGCAGCCCGGGAAGCGTGGCGTTGCCACGTCCGGCGTATCCGGCGACGACGTCGGCGAACGCGTCGAGGTGCTCGCGCCCGGTGACGCTGCCGCGGGTGTCGACACGGGCCTGCGCTTCGATACCGATGCCCAATACCCGTTCGACCTCGGCGACCAGTTCGGTCAGCGGCTGCCCGAGCCGTTCGCGCAGCGACGCCAGTTCCTTCGCGAGCGCGGTGATGCGGGCATACCCGAACTCCGAATAGTTCTGCGCTGCACCGGGATCGGAGATCGCGTCGGCGAGCCCGGCCTGTTCGGCCTGCTCGCCGGGAAGAGCGGCGTCGAGTGCGTCGTCGAGGGCCGCGGTGTCGTCGACCGCCCCGGTCACCGCGTACCGACCGCCGATCGCCAGCTCTCGGGCCCGCTGCCACAGCGCCGTCAGGTCGGCGGCACCGAGCTGCCAGCGGGCACCGGTCAGCACCCGCACCGCGGAGCTGCCGGCCATCGGGTCGGCCGCCAGCCGCAGCATCGCGATGACGTCGGCGACCTCCGGGGTGTGCAGCAGACCCCCGAGGCCGACGACCTCGACGGGAAGCCCCCGGGCCCGCAGCGCCTCCGCGATGGGCGCGGCATCGGCGTTGCGACGGACCAGCACGGCAGCGGTCGGCGGCTTGTCGCGACCGTCCGCGGTGTATTCGGCGGCGATCCGGTCGGCGATCCAGTTCCGTTCGGTCTCGATGTCGGGATGCAGCGCCAGCCGCACGTCACCGGGGTCGGCGCCCGGCCGCGGGCGCAGCGTGCTGACCTCGACGCCGCCGTATCGCAGCGGTTCGGTCACGTGGTTGGCCAGGGCCAGCGCTTCCGCGGGATTGCGCCAGCTGGTGAGCAGTTCGAGGATCGGCGCGGGCCGTCCCTGCACCGGGAAGTCGGCGGTGAACCGCGGCAGGTTGGCGGCGGAGGCACCGCGCCAACCGTAGATGGACTGCATGGGATCGCCGACCGCGGTCACGGCGAGATCCGGATCCTGGCCGCCACCGAACAACGACGACAACAGGATTCGCTGGGCGTGCCCGGTGTCCTGGTACTCGTCGAGCAGCACCACCCGGAATCGTTCGCGTTCGGTGCGGCCCACCTCCGGGTGGTCCTGCGCGACCCTCGCCGCGAGCGACATCTGGCTGCCGAAATCGAGTGCGCCCTCACGCCGCAGCGTCTCCGCAAGCCGCTGCACCAGGGGCAGCAACGCGATCCGGTCGTGCTGGGTCTCGAGGTAGCCGAGCAACGCCTTCGACGGTCCACCGCGCTGCCCCGGCCCCGCCGGCAACGTGTGGATCAGCTTGTCGAGCTCGGTGTGGGCCTCACGCAGGTCGTCGGGTTCGACGAGGTGCTCGGCGAGCTGACCGGACAGCGCGAGCACGGCCTCGGTGACGGCCGCGGGGTTGCGGTCGGTGTCGAGGTCACCGTCCCACGCGCTGACGACCCGATACGCCATCTGCCACAGCTCGGTTTCCGACAGAAGCGTCGCCGACGGCTCGATCGGCAACAGCAACCCGTGCTCCCCGAGCAGGCGTCCCGCGTACGCGTGGTAGGTGCTCACCTCCGGTTCGCTACCGAGAATGCGGCTGCGCAGCTCACCGCTGGGGTCCAGGTCGCGCACCAGCCGCGAGCCGGCGAGTTTCGCGAGGCGCGTGCGGATGCGGGTGGTCAGCTGCTGGGCCGCCTTGCGGGTGAACGTCAGTCCCAGCACCTGTTCGGGGGCGACGAATCCGTTCGCGACCAGCCACACCACGCGCGCAGCCATCGTTTCGGTCTTGCCGGCACCGGCTCCCGCGACCACGAGGGTCGGC
>NZ_JADZGH010000197.1:0-4824 GCF_015865005.1 Rhodococcus sp. CX | reverse complement strand
CACCGCGGCGGCCAGTTCGACCGCCCCGACGGTGCGCCCCCGCAGATCCCGAGGCGTGCTCATCCGCCGGTCACCTGCCTGCCTTCGTCGTGCGCGGGGCAGCTCGACATCACCGGGCAGTGCCGGCATCCCTCGTTGACCTGCGCGAGGAACTGCGGGCCGCGGGTGGCCGCCGCGGCCTCGTGGATCACCGTTCGCCAGCGCTCGAGCCCCTCCGCGTCCAGCGGTGGCTGCACCCGCTGGGTGGCCCCCTCCTTGTTGTGCGGCTTGGCCACGAACACCAGCCGCGCGCCGCCGGGTTCGGACGCCGGCTGCCCCTCGATCGCCCCGGCCGCGGCCGCGACCTGATAGGCGGCGAGCTGCGCGTGGTCGCGGGCGGCGTCCTTGGTCACCGGGTTCTTGGCGGTCTTGACGTCGACGACGACGGGCCGTCCGTCCGGGTCGCGTTCGAGGCGGTCGATGCGGCCGCGGAGCCGGACCCGGGGTAGGTCGTCGGACGGCGGTTCGAGGATGCCGTCGACCCCGACCTCGACGCCGACCTCGGTCAGCTCGTCGCGGGTGCCGCGCAGCCACGTCGTGAACGTGTCGAGCATCGTGCGGGTCCGCTCCAGCTCGCGGCGTGCGTACCACTGGGAACCGAGATCGACCGAGTCCCAGGCACGTTCGAGGGCGCGGTCCACCTGGTCGGGTGGGATCCGTCCGGCGAGCGCCTGCACCAGGGTGTGCACGAGCGTTCCCGCGACCGCGTGGCTGTTCTGGCCGTCGGTGCCGCCGTGCCGTTCGAACATCCACCGCAGCGGACACGTCGTGAGCTGCTCGATCGTGGACGGGGACAGCGGAACCGCCTCGGTTTCGGGATCCCACAGCGGCCGGTCGGTACTGGGGTCGGCGGTGCCGTACCAACGATCCGGATGCGCGCCGCGCACCCCCGCCCGGGCGAGCCGGGCCAGTTGTGCCGCGGCCCGTCGTTGCCGTTCCGGGTCGTGCGCGGCGACCACCGGATCGCACACCACGCTGCGCAGTTCGGCGACGAGCGCCGGCAACGCGAGCACCCGGATCCGGGCCTCGTCGGGCAGACCGTCCGGTTCGAGCGCCTCGTCGTCGGTGTCCGTGTCGTCACCGTCCCGGCCGAGCAGTTCGTCGACGAACCGCGACCGCACCAGGTCCGTATCCGCGGAGGTCGCGTCGACGGCGGTGACGAGCAACCCGCGGCGGGCGCGGCTGCACGCGACGAGGAACAACCGGCGCTCGTCGGCGAGCAGCGGCGCGGTCCGCGACAGCCGGGTAGTGCCGTCGGCTCCCCCGTCGACCCCGGAGACCGCGTCGAGGAGCGCCTCGATCCCGAGCAGGGTGCCGCGCGCACGCAGGCTCGGCCACAGGCCTTCCTGGACTCCGGCGACCGCGACGACGTCCCATTCGCGGCCGACCGCGGAGTGCGCGCTGACCACCGTGACCGCTTCGGATTCGGCGGTGGCGCGGTTGCGGACCGTGCCCGGGATCTCCTGCTCGCTGAGGTAGTCGACGAAACCGGCGATGTGGGCGCGCGGCAGCCGGTCGACGTAGTCGGCGGCGGCGTCGAACAGCGCGACGATCCCGTCGAGATCCCGGTCGGCCTGCGCCCCGGCCGGTCCACCGCGCGCGGACGCCGCCGCCCAACGGCGTTCGAGGCCGGTGGCCTGCCACGCCTCCCAGAGAACGTCCTCGACACCGCCACCACGATTCATCGCGGCGCGGGCCTTGCCGAGCACCGCGAGCGCGCCCTTCAGCGGCGCCGCTTCGACGTCGGTGAGACCGCGCATCAGGTGCGCGGTGGTCTCGGCGTCCTCCCCGTCGACGAGCAGCGCGCGCAGCAGTTCCGCGGAGTCGCGGTCTCCCCCGGCGGCGAGCTCGACGCGCCGCAGACCCCGGCGCAGTCGCCGCAGGGTCACCGGTTCGGCACCGCCGACGGGACCGGACAGCAACGCCAGTGCTTCCTCGCCGCCGAACCGCCGGCCCGACAGCGCCCGCAGCACCAGCAGCAGGCCGGCGACGCTGTGCTGACGGGCCAGCGGCAGTTCGGAGGCCGCGGTCGTCATGGGGACGCCCGCCGCGAGCAGGGCGCGGCGCAGCGGCGCGAGGACTCGCGGCACCGAGCGCACCACGATGGCCATGCGCGACCAGGGCACCTCGTCGATGAGGTGTGCGCGGCGCAGGGTGTCGGCGATCAGGGCCGCCTCCTTCGCCTGCGTCGACAACACCCGCACCCGGACCCGACCGGCTTCGGCTTCACCGGCGACCGCGGCGGCCCCGCGATGCGGCTGCAGGCCCGGCAGCCGCCGCGCGATCGAATCGCTGACCGCAGCGATGTCGGCGGCCGCGCGATGGTTGGTGGCGAGGACGATGCGCCGCTCGGGATCCGCCTCGGCGAGTTCGGTGAGGAACCTGCTGTCCGCGCCGCGGAAGGTGAACACCATCTGGTCGGGATCGCCCGCCACGGTGGCGGTGCGGGTGCCGACGCCGATGGCCTTGATCAACTGTGCCGACTGCGGATCCAGGTGCTGGGCGTCGTCGACGAGCAGGTGCCGGATGCGGCTGCGCTCGGACGCCAGCAGATCCGGATCGGTGGCGAACGCGGCGAGGGCGGCGCCGACGAGTTCGGCGGCGTCGAGGGCCGGTGCGGTGGCCTCGGGGGCTTCGAGACCGACCGCGCCGCGCAGCAGCATCACCTGCTCGTAGCGTGCCGCGAACAGGCCCGCCGCGACCCATTCGGGCCGGTCGCGTTCCTCGCCGAGCGCGACGAGGTCCTCCGGTCCGAGACCGCGTTCGTTGGCACGCAGCATCAGGTCGCGCAGTTCGACCGCGAAGCCGGTCATCCCGAGCGCGGGCCGCAGCCGCTCGGGCCACATGCCGGCGCCGTCGTCGATGTCGCCGCGCAGCAGTTCGCGCAGCACCGCGTCCTGCTCGGCACCGGTGATCAGCCGTGGCGGCGGATTGCCGTGCCGCGACGCCTGCAGCCGCAGCACCGCGAAGGCGTAGGAGTGCACGGTCCGGACGAGCGGCTCCCGGGTGGCGCGGGCACCGGTGACGGTCCCCTCGCGCAGCAGGCCCGCGGTGATCTCTTCGCGCACCGCGGTCGCGGCGCGGCGCGAATGGGTGAGCACCAGCACCGATTCCGGTTCGGCCCCGGCCGCGATCCGGGAGACCGCCAGGTCGACGAGCAGCGACGTCTTGCCGGTGCCGGGGCCGCCGAGAATCTGCCAGGGGCGCCAGCGCGGCAACGGCGGGGCATCCGCGAAGACCTTCCGCACGTCCTCGGGCCATTCGCGGCGCGGGGGCGCCGTGTCCGGTCGCTGCACCAGCCGCGCGGCCGGACGGCGCGGCCGGTCGAGCGTGCGGGTGTCGGCGTCGGTCATGTCCGATATCCCATCAGAAGGGTCCGACACGGAACCCGCACGACCCCGGCCCGGCACTCGGACAGCCTCTCGGACAGCACGGCCACGAGCGGACTGCGATAGTGATCGGCGTGAACACGCCTCCGTCACCGCTGCACACCCACCTGTTCGGACCCGCGGACGGCCCGCAGATCCTGGCCCTGCACGGGTTGACCGGGCACGGCCGCCGGTGGGAGAACATCGCGACCCGGTATCTACCGGAGGCCCGGTTCGCCGCGCCGGATCTGCGCGGGCACGGCCGGTCGCCGTGGACGCCGCCGTGGAACTTCGAGACGCACGTACAGGACCTGCTCGGGGTGCTCGACGCGCACACCACCGGACCGGTGCTCGTCGTCGGGCATTCGTTCGGCGGGGCCCTCGCGGTGCATCTCGCGGCCACCGCGCCCGAGCGGGTGCGCGGGTTGCTGCTGCTGGATCCGGCGATCGGCCTGCCGCCCGACCGCATGCAGGAGATCGCGGATCTCACGGTCCGGTACCCCGACTACACCGACGCCGCGGAAGCCCGTTCCGAGAAGGTGCACGGCTCGTGGGGTGACGTCGCCGAGGAACTGCTCGACGCCGAGATCGCGGAACATCTCGTCGAGCTGGAGTCCGGGCGGGTGAACTGGCGCCTGTTCGTGCCGGCGCTGGTGACGTCCTGGAGCGAACTGGCCCGCGACTTCGTGCTCCCGCCCGCGCACCTCCCGACGACCGTGGTGCGTGCGGCGAAGGTCCAGCCGCCGTACGTCACCGACGAATTCCGCGCCGCGCTCGCCGAGCGTCTCGGCGCGAATCTCACCGAACTCGAGATGGACTGCGACCACATGATCGACCAGGCACGGCCCGAGGAGACCGCGGCCCTGATGCGCAGGATGCTGTAGATGGCCGCGACCACCGACGCCCAGATCGAACGGGTCCGGGAACTGGTCGCGTCGATTCCCGCGGGCCGGGTCGCGACGTACGGCGACATCGCCGACGCCGCGGGCCTGTCGAGCCCGCGCACCGTGGGGTGGATCATGCGCACCGACAGCGCCGACCTGCCGTGGCACCGGGTACTGCCGGCGTCCGGGAAACCCGCCCAGCACCTGGCTCACCGTCAACTCGCGCGGCTCGCCCTCGAGGGCACACCGATCCGCGGGGACCGGGTCGATCTCGCGGCGGCCCGGCACCGGTTCTGAGCCCGTTCACCCATCGGTGCTGCGACTCCGCGCCCGTCGGCGCCGCACCCGTCGGACGACGAGGACGGCGACCGCGACGACGGCCACCACGATCACGATGCGCTGGAAGCCCGACGCGTACGGCTGGATCCGCGACCAGTTCTGTCCCAGTTCAAACCCGGCCAGCACGAACACCGCGTTCCAGATCGCGCTGCCGGCGGTGGTGAGGACCGCGAACCGCCACACCGGCATCCGGG
>NZ_JADZGH010000196.1:0-1880 GCF_015865005.1 Rhodococcus sp. CX | reverse complement strand
CACCCGACCGGTCCCCCGCCCGATCCTCGCGGCTGTGCCCGCCGTGCTGGCACTGCTGGCGCTGCTGTTGTGGCCCGGGGCCGCGTCCGCCGACACCCCGCTGCGCCTGCCCGGGCAGATCACCGACTCCTCCGGCGTGCTGGACGCGAACGCGAAGGCCGAGGTCCAGTCGGCACTGGACCGGTTGTACGGCGACCATCAGGTGCAGTTGTGGGTCGCGTACGTACCGAGCTTCTCCGGGATGTCCGGCGCCGACTGGACCGAGGCCACGGCGAAGGCGAGCGGATTCGGGCCGAAGACGGCGCTGTTGGCCGTCGCCACCACCGACCGCGATTACAGCTTCTGGGTGTCGAACGACGTGACCGACGTCTCCGACGCGGAGGTCGAGTCGATCGCCACGAACCAGGTGCGGCCGCAACTGGTGGAGGAGGACTGGGCCGGTGCCGCCATCGCCGCGGCCGAGGGCCTGGACGACGCGCTCTCCCCCGCGTCGATGACGCCGCTGATCGTCGGTGGCGGTGTCGTCGTAGCCGGAGCGGGGGGCGTCTACCTGTACACGCGGCGGTCGAAGCGCAAGCGTGCCGAGGCCGGTGCCCGGGCCGCGGCCGGGATCGACCCGACCGACACCGCTGCGCTGGCGGCACTGCCGCTCGACGTCCTCGACGCCCGCGCGAAGGACATCCTCGTCGACACCGACAACGCGGTGCGCACCAGCGCCGAGGAACTCGAACTGGCGCGCGGCGAGTTCGGCGAGCAGTCCGTCGCCCCGTTCGCGACGGCCTTCGCCCAGGCCCAGGCCGCGCTCGCGAAAGCCTTCGAAATCCGGCAGCGCCTCGACGACGCGATTCCCGAGACCCCGCAGCAGCGCCGCGACATGCTCGTCGACCTGATCTCCACGTGCGGGCGCGCCGGGCGCGAACTCGACGCGCGGGTCACCGAATTCGACGGGATGCGTGATCTGCTGCTCGACGCCCCGGCCCGCCTCGACGCGCTCACCCAGCAGGTCGTGACGCTCACCGCGCGGGTGCCCGCGTCCGAGGCGGTGCTGACCGCGCTGCGCGCCGAGTTCCCCGCCGAGACGCTCGCGCCGGTCGCGCAGAACACAGCGCTCGCCCGTGAGCAGCTCGCGTTCGCCGAGAAGTCCATCGCCGACGGTCGCGACGCTGTCGCGTTGCCGGTCGGGAAGCAGGGTCCGGCGGTCGGTGCGATCCGGGCGGCCGAGGGCGCGCTGACGCAGGCGTCGACGCTGCTCGACGGTGTCGATCACGCGGAGGCCGACATTCGGCACGCGATGGCGACGCTGCCCGCGGCGATCGCGGACCTGGAGCAGGGTGTCGCCGCCGCCGAGCAGCTCGCGGCGAGCGGCGGTGCGGACCTGGCGACGGCGAAGGCCGCGGCGACCGAGGCTCTCGCCCACGCGCGTGCCGCGCAGGCGACCGACCCTCTGGGCAGTTTCACCCGCGTCGCCGAGGCCGACGCCACGCTCGACGCGGTGCTCGCCCGCACCCGCGAGGCGCAGGAACAGGCCGAGCGCACCCGGCAGAAGCTGCAGCAGGATCTGACGGCCGCGCAGTCTCAGGTCACGTCCGCGGCCGACTTCATCGGCACGCGGCGCGGCGCGGTCGGCGCCGAGGCCCGCACCCGGCTGTCGGAGGCACAACGGCACCTGCAGGCGGCGCAGCAGCTCGCCTCGACCGACGCGGCGCAGGCGTTGCAGCACGCGCAGGCCGCGACACAGCTGGGCGCGAAGGCGTTGTGGGCCGCGCAGAGCGACGTGCGGCAGTGGGAGCAGCGTCAGCAGCCGCGCAGCTCGGGCAACGACATGACCGGCGCGATCCTCGGCGGCATCCTGATCGACAGCATCCTGCGCGGCTGCTGAC
>NZ_JADZGH010000195.1:3484-4858 GCF_015865005.1 Rhodococcus sp. CX | reverse complement strand
GGGCCGGGCTGCGCGTGCGGGGGTGGGGATGCGGGACGGCGCAGCGGCGGCCCCTGGGGCGGCCGCGGCCGATACCTGGGGTCGGGACGGTCGCCGTTCACGCGTCAACTGTACGTTCCGCGGTCGCCGGAACCCGAGGGCACGGGGATCCGCCGACGAGAAAGGCAGCAGCGCGTGGCGGGCAGCGCGCTGCTGTCTGCGCGCCGCGCGGCTGCCTCACGGCAGCCAGGACACGTGCCCGCGCAGCGCCTGATACCCGACGAACGCGACCGAGTCGATCAGCGCGTGCGCGATCACCAGCGGCCACAGCCGCGACGTCTTCTGCCAGAACCGGCCGAAGATCAGACCCATGACGAAGTTCCCGACACCGCCGCCGAGCCCTTGATACAGGTGGTAGCTACCGCGCAGCAGCGCCGACGCGACCAGGGACCGGTTCTCGGACCAGCCGAGCTGCCGCAGCCGGGTGATCAGATACGCGACGACCAGCACCTCCTCGGCCGCCGAGTTGGCGATCGCCCACAGCACCAGCGCCGGCAGCCGCCACCAGTAGTCCTCGAGGGTGCTCGGCGCGACCGTCAGATTCAGGCCCATCGCGCGCGCCGCGAGATACAGGCCCAGACCCGGGATGCCGATCAGCGCGGCCAGCCCGACACCGGGCAGCACGTCGCGGCGCACGTGCGGCCGCGCGAACCCGATGAGCTTCGGTCCGATTCCGCTACGCCACAACAGGTAGACGCCCAGCGCCGCCCACGCCAGCAGCCGCACGATGCCGAGGAGCTGGCGGGCCAGATCGATGAGCTGCTGCGACGACCGCGGCACGTTCAGCGCGACCGTCTGCTCCGACAACGGCGCCGGGGCGAGCGCGGATTCGAGCAGCGACAGGATCGACGACACCCCGCTGAGCCCGAACGTGACCAGCAGGACGATCGTGATCTCGATCCACAGCGCGCGGCGCTCCGCGGCGTTCAGCGGTGTCGCCGGGTTCCGGGGTGCGGGGGAGAGCCAGTCGCGGATCGTCGTCGTCACCGCAGCGATTGTGCCGCACGCGCGCCGGATGCGGTCACCAGAAGTCGAGCGCCTCGGCGATCGCGATGGACTGCGCGTGCGTCGGCCGCTGTGCGCCGTCGATCGCATAGATCGTGTTGCCGACGGTCGCGACGACGAGCCCGTGCCGTGCGGTGCCCATCGGGGCGAGTTCGGTCCACATGCCGGTCGCGATGTCGTACGCCTCGACCTCGGAGAGGACGCGGGTGGGTTCTTCGCCGCCGATGGCGACGATGCGGCCGTCGAGGTAGGCGGCGCCGAGGCCGCCGCGGGGGGTGGGCATGTCGGGCAGACGGGTCCAGGTGTCGGTCGCGGGATCGTAGCGTTCGA
>NZ_JADZGH010000195.1:3350-3474 GCF_015865005.1 Rhodococcus sp. CX | reverse complement strand
GGTGGCGGGGTCGTAACGTTCGAGCGCGGCGGTGTTCTTGTCCGAGGAGAGGTTCCGGCCGCCGATGGCGTAGGCGTAGGTGCCGTCGGTGGCGCCGGCGAGGTGCTCGCGCGGGGTCGGCAGA
>NZ_JADZGH010000195.1:3048-3340 GCF_015865005.1 Rhodococcus sp. CX | reverse complement strand
CGGCCACCGATGACGTAGGCGTAGGTGCCGTCGGTGGTGGCGGCGAGGTGTTCGCGCGGGGTCGGCAGGTCGGCGACGGTGGTCCAGGAGGTGCCGTCGAAGACGTCGGTGGGGGCGACGAGCTGGTTGTCGGCCTGTCCGCCGAAGACGTAGATCTTGTCGCCGATGGTCACGGCGGCGCCCGCAGCTCGAGCTTGCGGCATGGGCGGCAGGTCGACCCATTCCCCGTCGCGCAGAGCGAACACCCGATCCGACGGATGCGCGGTCAGATTGGGACCCTCCGGTTCCCACC
>NZ_JADZGH010000195.1:0-3038 GCF_015865005.1 Rhodococcus sp. CX | reverse complement strand
AGCTGGTTGTCGGCCTGTCCGCCGAAGACGTAGATCTTGTCGCCGATGGTGACGGCGGCGCCCGCGGCGCGCGGGTGGGGCATGGGCGGCATCTCGACCCACTGGCCGTTGCGGACCGCGAAGACCCGATCGGACGTCGTCGCGGTGAGGTTCGGCCCGTCGGGAATCCAGCCGCCGAGCACGACGGGCACGCCGTCCCAGGTCACCGCCATCGCGTGATTGAGCGGAACCGGCATGGCGGGGCCGGTCTTCCAGGTGTCGATCGCCGGGTCGTAGCCCTCGTGTGCGGCCGAGGAACCCTCGTCGTCGAGTCCGCCGAACACCCACACGGTGCCGTCGGCCACGGTCGTCGCGGTCTGCTGACGCGGGGTCGGGGCATCGTGCAGCGTCCGCCACTGCGCGGTCGGCGGCAGTTCGAGGGTGTTCTCGCCGCCCGCCGCGGCCGTGTCGGAACCGTTCGGCGGACGCGTCACCAGGTAGAGACCGGTCCCGGCGACCGCGAGGAACAGCACGGCGAGCACGGCGAGCACGGTGCGCAACGACACCCGCCCCGACGATGCGTCCGCACCGGTCGGCGCAGGCGCGGCCGGGCCGCTCGGGTGGGGGGTGGCAGGGCCGCTCGGGCCGCTCGGGCCACTCGGGCCGCTCGGGTGCGGAGTGACCGGAGGTAGCGGGGGCGGTGTCGACGACCCGTTCCGGATGCGCACCGCGGTGGCGGTGTCGGCTGCCGGCGCACCCTTCAGGGTCGGTTGATCGTGCTGACGGTGATCGCCGGGCAGGGCCATCTCGTCGACGTGCCGTCCGTGCCGGGCCTGGATCTCCTGCAGTTCCCGGCCGAACTCGGCGGCGGTCGACGGGCGGGCCGCCGGATCGGCCGACATCGCGTGTTCGAGCGCGGCGCACACGTCGTCGGGGATGCCCTGCGGCCGCAGGTCGGGGATGGGCTGGCTGCTGATGCGCAGGAACTGCGCGACGATCTCCTCACCGGTGCGGCGTTCGAACGCGGCACGGCCGGTCAGCAACGCGAACATCGCCGCCCCGAGCCCGTACACGTCGGAATTGGGTGTCGGAGGCTTGCCCTCGAGCACTTCGGGGGCGGTGAACGCGAGCGATCCGGTGAAGGCGCCGGTCGCGGTCTCGAATCCGCCGGCGATCCGCGCGATGCCGAAATCGGTGAGCTGCGGCTCGCCGTACTCGGTCATCAGGATGTTCCCCGGCTTCACGTCGCGGTGCAGCGTGCCCGAGTGATGGGCGGTTTCCAGGGCGCCGGCGAGTTTGACGCCGACGCGCACCACCTCCGGCCACGGCAACGGCCCGTCGCGCCGCACCTTCACCGCCAGCGAATCGTTCGGGTGATAGGGCATCACGATGTAAGGCCGGCCGCTCGAGGTCACCCCGACCTGGAGGATGTTGACGATGTTGGGATGGCCGGACAGCCTGCCCATCGCGTAGCCCTCGCGCAGGAACCGCTCCCGGTTCTCGACGTCGAGGTCGGAGGAGAGCACCTTGATCGCGACCGTCCGCCCGAGCGAGCGTTGTTTGCATCGGTAGACGACACCGAAGCCGCCTCGTCCCACGACCAGCGCGTCGTCGAATCCCGCGGCAGCCAGCTCCGCGGTGATTCCCTGACCCGCCGGGCGGGTCGCTTCCGGATCGAAATCGGCCATCGGCCCAGGCTTTCGACGTGTACAGCGTGGTTCGCGAGTGTACGACGAGGATACCGCTGCAAATGACCCGGAAACGAAGATCAGGGACGGGCGCGGAGACCGTTGACGAACGGGCAGCCGACGAGGCGGCGCAGCGCGCGGCTCAGCCCGGTGGCGTCGTCGACCGGCTCGTGGAAGGGAATGCGGACGTCGTGGTCGCCGGTGCCGGATTCGATGCGCAGCCGCAGGCCGTACCGGTCGAGACCGAGGGGGCGGATGCGGCCGGTCCGCGCGGCCGGCGGGATGCGGCGGGCGATGCGCAGGACGATGTCCGCGTGGTCCTGCTCGAGGTGCTGCAGCCACGCGGTCTCGAGCGCGGCGAACGGGTCGGGCAGCGCGGTCAGCACGTCCTCGACCTCGACGGATTCGGCTCCGGTGGTGTCCGCGGCGACCACGGACGTCAGCTCGAGACGCAGCAGTTCGGTGCCGTGGCCGACGTCGAGCAGTTCCGGATGGGGCAGGTCCTCGGCGACCTCGGCGGCGAGTTCGCGGGGGTTCCCGACGGGGTGGAGCGACCCGCTGAGCCAGATCAGCGACCGCACCGGGTTGCGCAGCGCGATCGGCGAGTGGTCGGTGAGTTCGAGGACTGCGGGCAGTCCCGCGGGGCCGGCCTGCCAGGCGAGTGCGACGGCCGGGCAGTCGACGGGAACGGTGACGACGATGTCGCCGTCGGTGTGGAGGTGGTGGACCGCAGTGGTCACCGGGTCGCAGCCGTCGACGGCGAGAACGGTCGAATCGGCACGCACGAGGGCAGTGCACACCCGCTCTGCGGTGCTGGGGGCAGGAACGTCGGTGAGAGTCTGCATGCCGTCCTCCTCGGTAAATAGGTGAGGCAAACCTAAGTCATTGTGGTGGGCGTCGCAAGAGTCTCCCGGGGCTAATCTGAATCGGTGTCGATCCCGCTCTCCCTCGGAATGCCGCCCTCCCGTGAAGAACCTCGCGGGCTCCTCGACGCGCTGCTGACCCACCGCGCGCCCGCACCGGCGGACGTCCCCGCCCGCTTCCTCGCGCCGAGAATCGTGACCGCCGCCGACGCGGAGGCCGCCGGCGACGTGGTCGTCGAACTCGACGCCGGCGCCGAGGCTCCCGCCCCCGGCAGCCGCCGCCCGCTGCGCTACCAGATCGACTGTGCGCCCGAGTATCTCGACGACATCCTCGCGTTCACCGCGCCGGCGCCGCTGTGCGTGTACGTCACGGGGGACACCCTCGCCGACACCGCCCGACGGCTCACCGAGGCCGGTCACCTCCCCGGCCTGCCCGCCGGCCGCAGCGCCGACGAGATCGCCGATTTCCTCGCCGTCCTCGCCCATTCCGACACCGGCTACGTCGCAC
>NZ_JADZGH010000194.1:9664-12186 GCF_015865005.1 Rhodococcus sp. CX | reverse complement strand
CTGCTGCAGAGCTACAACACCGGCAAGGCGCTCGGCGAGACGACGGCGCTGGTCGCCAGCGCGGCCGGGACCTTCCGCTACTTCGCCGCGGTGCTCGAGACCACCGACGACGACCTGACCGCCCCGCGCGGCAACTATCTGTCGATGAGCGTGCACGAGCCGATCGGCGTGATCGGGGCGATCGCCCCGTGGAACTCGCCGATCGCGAGCGACGCCCAGAAGATCGCCCCGGCCCTCGCGGCGGGCAACGCGATCGTCCTGAAACCGGCGGAGTGGACCCCGCTCGTTTCGCTCGCGCTGGCCCGCATCGTCCACGACGCCGGACTGCCACCCGGGTTGCTGTCGGTCCTGCCCGGCAAGGGCTCGATCGTCGGCGACGCGATCGTCCGGCACCCGCAGGTCGGCAAGGTCACGTTCACCGGCGGCACCCGCACCGGCCGCGCCCTCGCCCACGCGGCCGCGGAGAAGCTGATGCCGGTGTCGCTGGAACTGGGCGGGAAGTCGCCGACGATCGTGCTCGACGACGCCGACATCGACGCGGCCGTCGCGGGCGTGATGTACGGGATCTTCTCGTCGTCCGGACAGAGCTGCATCGCGGGCTCACGATTGTTCGTCGACCGCACGCTCTACGACCGATTCCTCGGGGAACTCGTCCGGCGCACCCGCGCGCTGCGGGTCGGGAACGGCCGGGATCCGCGCACCCAGGTCGGTCCGCTCGTGCACCCCTCGCACCGGGACTCGGTGGCCGCCTACGTCGACCTGGCCAGGGAGGAGGGTGGCCGGATCCTGTGCGGCGGACGTATTCCCGACGACCCGGAACTCGCGCGCGGCGCCTACTACCTGCCGACCGTCGTGGACGGGCTGACCAACGACGCCCGGGTGTGCCGGGAGGAGATCTTCGGGCCGGTCCTGGTGGCGTTGCCGTTCGACGGGGAAGAGGATCTGCTCGCGCAGGCCAACGACTCGGTGTTCGGACTGGCCGCCGGCATCTGGACCCGTGACTACCGCCGGGCCTGGCGACTGGCGCGCCGTCTCGAGGCGGGCACGGTGTGGATCAACACCTACAAGCGGTTCAGCATCTCGACGCCCTTCGGCGGCGTCAAGGAGAGCGGACTCGGGGTCGAGAAGGGCCGCGCCGGCATCGCGGCGTATTCGCGGCAGAAGAGCGTGTACCTCGGTCTGGACGACGCCCCCGACACCTGGGCGGACTGACCGCCTCGTCCGGTTCCCCGGTCCCGGGAATCATTCCGGCCGGGGACCTGTACAAGCAAATATCTTAGCGCTAAGATAAATGACATTCGCCACTGGAAGGCAATTCTCATGAACCAACCCATCGCCTGGCTGCGCCGCCTGCGCTCGGTGGAGCTGCGCACCCACGCCGCCGCCGAATCCGCCGAGTTCTACTCCGAGGTCTGGGGACTGCGCGTCGTCGAACAGGGCACCACCGGCGCGTGGCTGCGCGGCACCGGCGAGCAGCACCACGTCCTGCAGCTCACGCAAGCGGAGCGAAACGGCTTGGGCCGCATCAGTTTCGCCGTCGCGACCCCCGCCGAGGTCGACGAGGCCGCCCGGCGGGTCGAAGCCCGCGGCATCCCCGTCGTGCACGGGCCGGGACCGATCGACGACGCCGGCGGCGGATACGGACTGCGGATCGTCGACCCGGAAGGCCGGGTCCTCGAACTCGTCGCAGACACCCTCGCCGTTCCCGCGCTCGTTCGCGACGACGCGGTGCCGGTCGGGGTCACGCACGTCGTGCTCAACACCGTCGACATCGACGCGTCCGTGCAGTTCTACTGCGACGTGCTCGGAATGCGCGTCTCCGACTGGTCCGAACACCAGATGGCGTTCCTGCGGTGCAACTCCGACCACCACAGCATCGCGTTCAACCAGGCCGAATGGGCGTCGGTCAACCACGTCGCCTACGAGATGCCGACGGTCGACCACTTCATGCGCGGCATCGGCCGACTGCGCCACCACGGGCAACTGCCGCTGTGGGGTCCCGGCAAGCACGGCCCCGGCGACAACACCTTCTCGTACTTCGCCGACCCCGCGGGCCTGGTGTGCGAATACACCTCCGGCATCGCGCAGGTCGACGAGGACCGGTGGCTGTGCCGCGTGTGGCGCCGCGTCCCCGAGCTGTCCGACCTGTGGGGCACCGCCGGCCCGCCGTCGCGGCAGGTCCGCGAGCACATGGCCGGCATCCCGGACCCCGGCGTGTTCGCGCGCCTCGACGAGATGCAGGCATCATGATTCACGTCGTCGAACGCGGCACCGGCCCCGCCGTGCTGATGCTGCACGGAATCGGCGGCAGTGCAGACAGTTTCGCCCCGCAGCTCACCGGACTCGCCGAATCGCTCCGCATGATCGCATGGGACGCCCCCGGCTACGCCCGCAGCGACGATCCGGAGCGCCCACTCGACCTCGACGACTACGCGGACGCCGCTGCGGACATCGTCCGGGACCGGTGCGGCGACGCGGGCGCACACATCCTCGGAATGTCCTGGGGCGGTGTACTCGCCACC